>JAIQGI010000027.1 GCA_020072565.1 Terriglobia bacterium | reverse complement strand
AATCACGCAGGCTCGGCGGCAGCAGCAGGAGCTGCTCCGGACAGTAGGAACGATATGTTTTTGCCATGGAACATAAGGTAAATTTCTCGAGCCCGCCGATCAATAGAAATCAGACAATTCTCGGACGGACTCCTAGCCGTCCCCGCGGGATCAGAAATTGCGTTAACTTCCGTTCAAAGCAGGTTCGATGTGTGTTTTGCTTCAAGGAGATCGAATGAGAATGAGAAAGTTAATCAGACACCTAATCTTCTGCACAACCCTGTGCGCTTTGAGTGCAGGATTAGTCTTGGCGCAGGGTCCGACCGGCGCCATAAACGGGACGGTCAAGGACCAGAGCGGGGCTGTGGTCCCGGGTGCCACCGTTTCCCTGACCAACCAGGGAACGGGACAGGCAGCGTCGGCCGTCACGAGCACAGCCGGTTCGTTTGTCTTCCCTTCTCTGACGCCGGGCATGTATGAGGTCAAGATCACGATGCCCGGCTTCAAGGTGTACGACGCGCGCGATATCAAGGTGGATGTCGGCATCACATCTTCTCTGGTGGCCTCACTCGAGATCGGCCAGATATCGGAAGTGGTCGTCGTAAGTGCCGGTGCCGCGCTGGTCAACACGGCGAATGCGGAGGTTTCCAATACTGTAACCACCGAGCAGATCCTGGAGTTGCCGCTCAACGGTCGCAATCCGCTGAACCTGATCACGCTGCAGGCCGGCACGGCGTTAAACGGGAGGACCGACACCTCCCTGGCGGGGACGCGCACTTCCTACACGAGCATCACGCAGGATGGGATGAACATCCAGGACAATTTCATCCGCGCCAATGCGACCGATTTTGTCCCCAATCGCCCGGTGGTGGACCAGATTGCCGAATTCAGCATTACCACGCAGAATCAGGGACCCGAAGCCGGTTTCGGTTCGTCCCAGGTCACCCTGGTGACTCCTTCGGGCACCAACAATTTCCACGGCTCGCTCTATGAGTTCCACCGCAACGATGCCCTGGCGTCCAACAGTTTCTTCAACAATCAGGCTGGAATTCCCAAAAACAAGCTGATCCGCAACCAGTTTGGCGCGCGGGTTTCAGGACCGATCCTGAAGGACCGTCTGTTCTTCTTCGGTTTCTATGAAGGAAACCGGCTGAACACCACGAGTTCCCGCAACAACCTTGTGCTCACCCCGGATGCGCGCCAGGGGATCTTTACCTATTCGGGTCTGGATGGACAGATCCACAAGCTCAATATCCTCCAGGCGGCAGGGGTATCGGTTGACCCGAACGTCGCCAACATGCTGACCAACGTACCGACTGCGTTCAACAACTTCAATGCCGGCGACAGCACAGCCAGTGTGCTGAAGAACAACGGCGGCCTCCTGTTCGTTCAGAACGACAACACCAGCCGGGATCAGGGCGGCATCCGCGGTGACTTCATCATCAACAGTCACCACACCCTCGAGGGGGTCTACAACATCATGAGTGAAACCCAGGATCGCCCGGATATTTACACCGGGTACCTGAGGGATCCCCTCGTCAAAACCGAATCCCAGCGCCTGCATTTCTACGTGGGCGCGTGGGAGTGGGCGGCGACGCCTTCGTTCATCAACGAGGTGCGCATGGGTGGAAACCGATCGCCGGTGGTTTTCAACTCCCTGGAGAATTACTCGAGCGGTTTCAAGATTGCTTTGCCTTCGGATACCTTTACCAATCCGGTGTCCAACTTTGAAACGCAAGGTAGAGCCACCCACACTTACATGGCGCAGGACAACGCCAATTGGCAGCGCGGGCGCCATTCGCTACGGTTCGGTTTCCAAAGTCAGTTCATCAGGGTGGCTGATTTTGCCGGATTCAACGTGGTTCCGACATTTACACTGGGGATAAGCGACTTGCAGACCAATGCGCTGGACGCAGGTCAATTCCCCGGCGGAATCAGCGGTACTGAACTGGCACGGGCGAATGATCTGCTGGCCGCACTTGGCGGCCTCACATCGACGGCCGTGAAGGAGTTCAATGTCAACACGCGCACCTCGGGCTTCGTCAATGCCCCCAACGACAAAAATTGGATGTACGACTCCTACGCGTTCTACTTCGGCGATTCCTGGCACGCCCTGCCAAGACTCACGCTCAACGGCGGTTTGCGCTGGGAGTACTACACGCAGCTGGATGAACAAAACTCCCTCATGGTCGAGCCTCAGCGTTTGAACGGCGAAACCATGCTGCAGGCGATCCTGGATCCCAACGGCCAGGAGAACTTCGTTAGCGGAAGACTGGTCAACCGGGATCTCAGAAACTGGGCGCCCAATGTCGGCATGGCCTGGGACGTTTTCGGCAACGGCAAGACCGCCGTGCGCGCAGGCTACGGCATCTCCTACGTGAACGATGAAGGGATCCTCTCATCCGTCAACGCGCTGAACCGTTACGGAGTCGCCGCCAACGTGACTCTCAACAACCTCACCGCCAGCCTGGCTCAGGGATTGCCTGCGTTCACGACCCCCACATTCCAGATGCCGCTCACTTTTCAGCAGATCAGCGACGCCATTGAGTTTGCTCCCACTCCTTTTGCGGTGGATCCCAATCTTCGCGTCCCCTACGTTCAGACCTGGAACTTCGGCATCCAGCAGAACATCGGCTTCAACACTGCGCTGGAGGTCTCCTACGTCGGGACCAAGGGCACTCGTCTCGCCCGCGGCGTTGACTTCAACCAGATCATCATCGGTTCCAACGGATTCCTGAACGACTTCCTGGTAGCCCGGAACAACGGATTCCTGGCTCTGGCGGCCGGCAAGGGATTCGATCCGCGCTTCAACTCGTCGATCCCGGGCAGCCAACCGCTTACCGTGCTGACGCAGGCGGCATTCGGCGGGCTGCTGACCAATTCAACGATCCGATCCCTGATCCAGACTGGACAAGTGGGGCAGCTGGCCTACACCTACCATGTGAACGGGCTGGACGGAAACCTGAACTTGACCCCCAACCCGATCGCCGGCATCGCGGATATGAACACCAATTCGGGCGACTCGATTTACCACGGCCTGCAGGTGCAACTGCGGCGTCGCTTCAAGTCAGGACTGTACTACCAGTTCAATTACACCTTCTCCAAGGCTCTGACCAACGCTTCCGGAGTTGGCCAGACCGACTTCGAGCCTTTTACGGACATCGCGAATCAGCGCTATGACCGCGGCAGAGCCGAGTTCGACACCCCGCACATCATCAACGGCAACTTCATTTATGAACTGCCGTTTGGCGCCGGGAAGCACTGGGCGCTGGACAGCAAGATGCTGAACAAGATGGCCGGCGGCTGGCAGCTCACCTCGATCTTCCAGTGGCAGAGCGGCCCGCCGTTCTCGATCATTTCC
This sequence comes from Terriglobia bacterium, assembly GCA_020072565.1. Taxonomy (NCBI): domain Bacteria; kingdom Pseudomonadati; phylum Acidobacteriota; class Terriglobia; species Terriglobia bacterium. The sequence continues at coordinate 76,903 of JAIQGI010000027.1, read as the reverse complement.
GGGCTCGGCACGCTCAATCGCACGGGCCGGTCAGGCCAGAACCGGGCCGATTCGTCCTTGGACATCTCTCAGATCAAGGACCTGCTCAATGTCGGCAACAACGCCAACGGGCCGTTCTTTATCTCGCCGTCGGTTGTCGGTCCGGATGGTCGTGCGGTGGCCCCTGACGGGCAGCCGCTGTTCTCAGGCCAGGTCTTCACAAATCCAGACCCCGGCACACTGGGCACCCTGCCAAAGTTCGGTTTCACCGGTCCCGCTTTCTTTAACTGGGACTTTGGTGTGGTCAAGAAAACCAACATCACCGAGAAATCGAACGCGGAGTTCCGCGCCGAATTCTTCAATCTCCCCAACCACAACAGTTTCTTCATCGACAACCAGAACATCAACGACCCGCAGTTCGGTCGTCTGACCTCTTCCAACTCGAGTCCCCGGATCATTCAGTTCGGGCTCAAGATCAACTTCTGAGCGCCCAACGGGCAGCACCCCGCAGAGGGCGGGGCGCTGCCCCCCTCTGCTCGATATTGACAACAGTGATGAGTCATGAGTGATGACTGGCTATGGTCATCACTCATGACTCGTTTTATTTGAGAATGAAGGAGACGCGGGGCTCGAGGGTACGGTTTGAAATCAGGTCCGTGATCCGGAACAGGACGGTGTAGTTGCCGGGCCTGAGTCCGCTAAACGGGAGGGTCTTGTGCACCAGGAGACGGTCACCGACGAATTCATACTCTCTCTCAAAGGGGGTGAGAGGAAACACGGTCTGGCCGTCCCTGGTAAGCGATATCTCGAGCCGGACGGCAGGGCTGAGCGTGCTCTGGTCGAGGTCCAGGTTGTACACCTCAAAATAGGCCTGTACAAAACGGTCGGCGGCGACGAATTCATTGCCGACAGTCGGAATCACCTTATACTTCCCGAAAACGAACGAATCCTGGATCGAGGAGCCTTTGGGGACAGGCAGCACCTGTGGCGTCAGGATCACTGAACTCGACGTCAGCTGCTCCACCGAACTTCCAGGCACCAGAATCAGCCGCTGGAGGTTGGTCATCATGCCGGAATTCTGATCTTTTACGACCAGCGACAGCTTGTACCGGCCGGCGCGCAACGGCAATCGCTTCTGAAAAAGCGCCAGCTGGTTAAGATCCTTCTCCCGGGTATCGTCTCTCACTTCGACCGGCACGGAATCTTCAAAGGAGTAGGCGAGGCTCCCGGCGAGGGTTTCGACACGGCCGAAAACGGCGACTGTGGCTTGCTCCAACCCTGCCGCCGCCTGCTTGTAACTCAGGTCCTTCTTGCGGAAGGAAAGTGTTATGGGCACGAGTGCAATGTCATTGGAAATCTGGAGAATGTCGGCCTGGTAGGAAACCGGCAGCTGATTGTATGTTACCCGCACCGAAACCGCGGCCTCGAGATCCCTGTATTTGACTGCAGGAGACTTGCCCAGATTGTAGAGGGTCTGGAGCTTCTCCATCGGGTAGTCCTGCATCCGGAGCGGCTGAAGCCCGGGATCAATGTCGTGGATATTGCCTGAATCCTGGTTGCCGATCCCGCGCACACGAAGCCGGTCGTAGCGGGATTGAAGGCCGAGAGATTCCGCCAGCGTCATGCCGGCCCCGGGCACGTGGATCAGCGCATCTTTTTCGTCCGCATCCTGGGCCAGCCGGTACTCATTGGTTCGCGAGGCATCGACAAATTCGAGCTCGATGCCGTCGCCGACCCCATCGATGTGATTGTAATACCAGACCTCAAAGGGATATGTGGATGTGATACCGCCCCCTTCGTAGGCTTGGCGGACATAGCTGCCTCCCTCCGGATGCTTGTCGATACTGGTGGGGGGGCCGAACTTGATGTAGATCATGCCGCGATCCGTGCGCCACCCCGCGATCCCCGCAAAGAAGTGATCGTTGGCATAGGCGATGCGGCGGTAGTGCTCCTCTTTAAACGTATTCTCGGGAGAATCCGGGTTAGGGTTTCTCCGGTTCCAGAATTGATCGATGAATGCTTCCCTTTCCTCATCCGTTGTCAGCTTGAGAAAGACATTGCGCTCCTCAGGTGTGATGAGATAGACGACATCCTCGCCAAGCCACTTCTTGTAATGGCTCGCGCTCTCCGATGTCTTCTGCGCGTAACTCGCAGTAGAGAGGAGAAGAAGGGCGATCGACAGGAAAAGACATGCAGGAAAGGCCGGATAAAGCTTCATAAAAAAATTATGTCGCCCATCCGTCCCCTAATCAAGGTGTGACACGACCCAAAACGCAGGTTCCAATGCGCCGGGGCGCACCCTTGGACGCATGAAAATGACAATCGATCGCCGTGCTTCTTCCGTCATGGCTCGTGATCGCGGTCGTGATCGGCAGTTTATGGATATCAAGAAAAACCGAGCACGACATGATGTTTGTCCGGAGAGCTATTTTCGCAACAGAGCGAGCCGAGGATGCAGAGAATGGCTGCCTGTTTCTGCAATCGCGGCGTGCTTTACGTGGAGGCTCGTCTACCGTCTTTCCAAGAGGCGCCGGCGCGTATATGGAATCAAGCCGCCCGCCTTCATGATTGCTTGCCTGGCCTCGGGCAGCGGTTGGATCGGAAAGCGTCTTCCTGTGGTTCGGTTAAGAACGGAATCCGCGGCGATCTCGAGATCGTCTCCCGCCGACGCTTCGAACCCCGGGCAGGTCACCACCTGCAAGCCCAGGTTGACGGCATTCTGCAGGAAAATGCGGGCGAAGCCGCGCGCGACGACGGTGAGATTGTAGCCCCGCAACGCCGATGCAGCCTGTTCGCGTGATGAACCGCAGCCGAAATTGGTGCCGGCCGCGATCACGCTCCCCGCCGGGATGGCCCCATCCTTGACCAGCGCACGAAACTCAGGATAGTCGGCAAACGCGTACTGTGGAGTCTCGCTGGGAAGAACTGTCGCCATGAATCTTCCGGGATAGATCGCGTCCGTCGAGATGTCATCACCAAACTTTATTACCACATTTGCAGTCATTGCCACCCCCTATCTCGGATCTCTAATGACACCAGCCAGTGCACTCGCTGCCGCCACTTCAGGAGAACAGAGGTAGACTTCCGACTTCGGATTTCCCATTCGCCCCTGGAAGTTGCGGTTGGTCGTCGAGAGTGCGACATCGCCGTCGGCCAAAGCTCCCTGGTGCACCCCCAAGCAACAGCCGCAGCCGGGATTTATGATCACGGCTCCGGCATCGATCAGATCCCCGAGATAGCCTGCCTTGAGTGCTTCTTTATAGATGCGCCACGATGCAGGGAAGATCAGCATTCTTATTCCGGCCGCCACTTTTTTCCCTTTCACGATCCGGGCCGCCGCAGCCAGGTCATCCAGCCGCCCGTTCGTGCACGAGCCGACCACCACCTGGTTGATCTTTGTCCCGGCCACCGCACTGACAGGCTTCACGTTGTCCACGGCGTGGGGGCAGGCAATCTGCGGCGATAGCACCGAGGCGTCGATCTCGATCAGCCGGCTGTAGGAAGCGTCGGCATCGGGGGCGGTCAATATAATTTCCTCCCTGACATGGGCGTCTTCCTTAAGATAGCGGACGGTCTCTTCGTCGGGCGGAACGATCCCTGATGTGGCGCCAGCCTCGACCGACATGTTGCAGAGAACCAGGCGCCCGGAAGTAGACATGTTGCGGATCGTCCCCCCGTGGAACTCGATGGTCATGAAGTTCGCGCCCTGGGCCGTGAGCACCCCGATGAGGTGCAGGATCAGATCCTTGGGCGAGACACGCTCGCTCATGCGCCCGCTCACAACCACCTTGATTGTGCCGGGCACCTCGAGATTCAACACCGTTCCCAGAGTCCAGACACTCGCCATCTCAGTAGCGCCGATTCCGAAAGCAAACGCTCCCAGGGCCCCGTGCGTTGTAGTATGGCTGTCGGTGCCGACGACTACAGACCCGGGACGCACATAGCCGTACTCGGGGAGAACCTGATGGCAAATGCCCCCCTGATCACCGCGGATGTCATGAAACTTCTGAATTCCCTGCTGGCGCACGAAGTCACGCACCTTCTTCTGATTCGTGGCGGTCTTTGAGCTCTCCGCCGGCACGCGGTGATCAAAGATGATCGCGACACGGCTGGGATCCCAAATCCGGGGTTCCAGTCCGGTCCCTTTGTAGATGTCGAGAAACTGGTTGATGACCAGCGCCCCATTCTCATGCGACATGGCCAGGTCTACGGCCGGCTCCACCACTTCTCCAACCTTTACACAAGGCCGGCCGGTGGCGCGCGCGAGAATCTTTTCAACAATCGTCATTCCCATTAATGCCCCCATCCAGAAAACCAGCAAAAATTTGAAGACAGGACACGCATTTCCTGAATTCCCTGCAATCACCTGAGTTCGAGCCTGCAACTGGAACCAGCGCAAAGGAATCCTGTCACCGGATTTCGTCAAGCTTGCGCTTTGGCGCCAGTCGTCAAAGTCAGCTTGTGCGCAATTTCGGCCGCCATTTCCATCGTGGTATGGCTGCCGCCCATGTCGTAGGTGCGCACCTTCCCTTCGCGGATCACGCTCGCCACAGCGGCTTCGAGGCGTCCGCTCTTATCGGCCTCCCCAAGCCAATCCAGCATCATCTTGACGGCGAGGATGGTCGCAATCGGATTGACTTTCTGTTGGCCGGCATACTTCGGCGCAGATCCATGCGTGGGCTCGAAGACCGCCAGCCGCTCTCCGATATTGCCTGAACATCCAAATCCCAGCCCGCCGACCATTTGGGCACAGAGGTCCGAGACGATATCGCCATACAGATTCGGGGCGACCAGCACGTCGTAGTTGAACGGATTCTTGAGCAGCCACATCGTCATAGCGTCGATGTTGGCGTCGTCCATCGGGATTTCGGGGTACTCTCTCGCCACAGCCCGGGCAGTTTCGAGGAAAAGACCGTCAGTGGCGCGCACGACGTTGGCCTTGTGGACGACTGTGACCCTCCGCCGGTGAAACTTGCGGGCATATTCAAACGCTGCCCGCACGATGCGTTCCGAACCACGCCGCGTGTTGATCTTGCACGAGAGGGCATATTGGTCGGGCGCGAGCTGCTGAAACGCTCCGAACGGCTCCGAGAGTTTGGCGAGGAGCGCGGAAACCTCGGCAGGCACCGGTGCAAACTCCACACCCGCATAAAGATCCTCGGTATTCTCGCGGAATATGATGAGGTCGATCCCCTCTCTGTAATTAAGGCTGTTCCCCGGATAAGCCTTGCAGGGCCGGAAACAATTGTAGAGGTCGAATAGCTGGCGCATGCGTACGATCGGTGAGCGGTACACGAGGCCCTTGCCCCGGAGCGCCGGCGACAGCTCAGCCTCCGCGGCCTTGACGGGCTTGGAGGTGATGGCGCCGAACAAGGCAGCATCGACACGGCGAAGCAGGTCGATTGTACGTTGCGGAAAAGGGTCGCCTTCTTTCTGCCAAAACTCCCAACCGATATCCCCGTGCAGGTACTCTGCATCAACACCCAACTGATCGAGTACAACTCGCGCAGCCTGAAGAACCTCGACGCCGATGCCGTCGCCAGGCAGCCAGGCGATTTTGTATTTAGCCATTTATGCTTTCCTTTCGCGATGAGTCCGATAGCGCACAAACGCTTCCACAGATGAATGAATATATTCCCGGGGTGGCGGCGGTGCAGGCCTTCTTCACCCCACACTCGCGCCCCCGCATGAGGTCCAAGGATACCCGAGACACCGCAATTTCTCAACAGCCGCCGACGAGTCCGGAAGTGGGGAGTCGGGTATCAGGAGCTGCAGCAGCTGCTGAAACGACGTGTGCTGCCATTCTCCCCTTCTCCGCAGGCGTATGGCTGCGTTATGATTAGCAAGCGCTCTGACTGCTAAAATTGTCCCAGACTATCCGGAGGGCTTCATGAAGCTGAGTGCACAACTGGTTGTGGAGCCGGGCCACAAGGCAAAGCTAGTGCATCGGAATCCGAACGCAACTCCCGGCATCAAAAACAAAGGGGCTGCCGAAACAGCGCTGGGAAAAAACATGGCCCGGCTCGCCGAGCTGCAGTATCTGCTTTATGCCGAAAGCAAACACGCGGTGCTTATCGTCATCCAGGCGATGGATGCGGGTGGGAAAGACGGGACCATCCGCCACGTGATGTCGAGCTTGAATCCGCAGGGAACCCACGTTACGCCATTCAAGGTTCCCACGGCCGAAGAGGCGACCCACGACTTTCTCTGGCGCATCCACAAGGCCACTCCACGGCTGGGAGAATTCGCCATATTCAACCGCTCGCACTATGAGGACGTGCTCGTAGTGCGGGTCCATAATCTGGTGCCCAAATCTGTCTGGTCGGAACGCTACGATCAGATTAACGCCTTCGAAAAGCTGCTGGCCGAATCCCAGGTCAGGATTTTCAAATTCTTCCTCCACATCAGCAGGGATGAGCAGAAGGCCCGATTCGAGAAGCGGTTGGATGACCCGACACGGCAATGGAAGCTCTCGCCGGCGGATTTCACGGAACGGGATTACTGGGATGACTACATCCGTGCCTATGAGGATGCGTTGACGCGCTGCAGCACCCCCTGGGCCCCCTGGCATGTCATCCCTGCCAACAAGAAGTGGTTCCGCAATCTGGCCGTTTCCCAGATCCTCGTGGAAACGCTTGAAGAGCTGAACATGAAGTTCCCTCCACCGAGCATGGATGTCGCGAAGGTGAAGCTCAAGTAAAGGGTACCGTAGGCTCGCAGCCGCCATTACTATTTGCCATGGAACTGCGTGAACAGATCCGCAAAAAGCTCGCTCAACTGAATCCGAAGAGGCTGGCTGCCGGCTATGCGCGGGAGGCTGCCGTCCTCATGCTGGTCTTTGAGCGCGGCGGCGAACCCTATTTCCTGCTAACGCGGCGCACGGAAGCGGTCAGCACCCACAAGGGTCAGATCTCTTTTCCCGGGGGGATGCGCCAGGACGGAGAAAGTCTGGAACAAACGGCATTGCGCGAAACTTTCGAGGAAGTGGGTATCGACCGGGGCCGCATTGAAATTCTGGGCCGATTCCATGACTACATCTCGATCACCAACCACCTGGTCGCGCCGTTCCCCGGTTATATCGGAGGAGCATTCACCACGGTTCCGCAGCATACTGAAGTGGCCGAAGTACTCCAGGTGCCGTTCGCTGTTTTTGAGGATCCCGGCCGTTTGCGTATGAAGAGGATGCTGCGCTCAGGGAAAATGAGGAATGTCTGTTTTTATCGGTACGAGCCCTATGAAATCTGGGGTCTGACCGCACGGATCATTAGAGATTTTTTCGAAACGCTTCGCCTGGAACCTCGCTGACAGGCTACCCTTTCCCCGATCCCCTGGCTCGTGCGCAGCCGGGGATTTAAGCCAGACTGCAGAAAGCGTGGGCGCATTAAAGAATAACGTTGTTCCGCGACAGCACAAATCACCAGCGCAAATGACAGAACCTCATTCATTTGCGTGCATCTGTGGCTCTGCAATCGCCACTCACTCCTCCTGAGCTTGGACCCCACCTACCTGAAACTGATGGTTCTATGATAGGATCGAAATCTGCGCACAGCCTGTCGTTCAATTATTGTCGTTGAATTCCTATGGAAGCATTGCTGGTCAAATACGGTTATGCAGTCTTACTGCTCGGAGTGGCGGTAGAGGGGGAATTCTTCCTTCTGGCCGCCTCCTATCTTGCGCACCGCGGCATCCTGTTCAGCCTGCCGCTGGTCATGGTGACGGCGATCATCGCCAATTGCGGCGCCGACCAGATCTATTATGTTCTTGCCCGGACACGTGGTCGCACATGGTTGCAGAAGCGCTTCGGCGAGCACCCTCGCTATCAGAGGGTGGTGAGCCTGATGGCGCGACATGGCAACTGGCTCCTGCTCTTCAGCCGGTATGCTTTCGGATTCAGGATTATCATACCGGCTGCCTGCGGGGCGCTCGACATGCCGCCCCTGCGATTCACAGTGATCAATGTGTTCGCCGGTGTGATCTGGGCCGTGCCCACTGCTCTGCTGGGATTTTATCTCGGCGCGGTGGGCGAAAGTCTGATCCTCGACTTCAGGAAATACGAGCTGTGGGCGCTTCTCGGCTTCCTGGTCGCAGCCGCGGCCGTTCTGCTCGCGCGCCATTGGCGCCGCGCCGAGTGGGTGGAAGACTTGAAGGCGGCAGATGTGCACACCTTTGCGCCGCTGCTTATCGGTGTCATGGGCGCGATCAACCTGCTGGAAGCCATCCTGCCTCGCGACCCCGCAGGCATGAGGGCGCTGAGAGACTGGCTCCCGCTGGAGGTAACGCAGCCGAGCCGTCCCCTGATGCTCTTTGCCGGGGTCGCCCTGTTGCAAGTCTCACGCAACCTGGCGCGCCGCAAAGAGCTCGCGTGGTACATCGCGATTGTGGCATTAAGCATGTCTCTGGTTTTGCACATCACCCGGGGACTCGATCTCCATCACTCCCTGATCGCCGGCCTCCTGCTCGCCTATCTGATCTACAATCGACGACGCTTTTACGCTCTCAGCGATCCCCTTTCGATGAAGCGGGCTGTGCTGATGGTTCCTGTGATGGCCGCAACGGTGTTCCTATACGGCTACACGGGATTGAATCATTTCCAACAACAGTTCAACTGGTATCCAGGCGCCACCCCCTTCAATGAGACGATCCGCGCGGGCATTCTCATCGCAGAGCCGAACCTCGATCCGCTCACGGAGATTGCCTCCCGCTACCTCGGGTCCCTGCAGATCGCCGGCTGGCTGGCGCGCTTTTACCTGCTCGCTCTGATCTTGAGACCCGTGATCCTTCGCGATCGCATGGAAGCGCCGCGCACCGAAATCGAGCGGATCTTCGCGACCCAAAGCCGGCACTCACTCTCGGCCTTTGCCATGCAGAGTGACAAGCACCACCTGCTCGTCGCCGGGGGCCGCGGCTTGGTCGCTTACGCCAGTCGCGGGTCGGTTGCCTTAACTTGCGGGGACCCGATGGCTCCCGACAAGCTTTTTAAACAAAGCATCCTGGAGTACGTGGGATTTTGCCGCAGGCGCGGCTGGACCCCTTGCTTTTATGAGGTGGCGGAGGTGCGCCTCCCCCTTTACCATGGTCTCGGCATGCACTCTTTGAAAATGGCTGAGGAAGCCCTAATTGACCTCAAGGAATTCAGCCTGACTGGAAACAAGCGGGCAAATCTGCGCGCCATGGTAAACAAAGCGGTCAAGTCCGGCTTGAGTGTGAGCCGCTATGACCGGAAGATGCAGGCGGATCGGGCAATCGATGAGAAGCTCGAAGAGGTTTCAGAAGAGTGGTTGTCGGAGAAACACCTCGGCGAACTCGGCTTCACGCTGGGCCGCTTCTCGCTCGAAGCCCTGGAAAAGATGCCCGTATTTCTCGCATCCGTCGGCGACGAACTGCAGGCCTTTTGCTCCTGGCTGCCCTACCGCAACGGCGCAGCTGTCGTGCTGGATCTGATGAGAAAACGCAAGGATGCCGTCGCCGGCACCATGGATTTTCTCCTGGCCCAGTCGCTGGTGCAATTGCAGGCGGCCGGCTTCGCCGAGGCCAGCCTGGCCAATGCTCCACTGGCAAACGTCACCGGCCCGCGCGGTCCCCTGGAACGCGGCGTAGCCTTGTTGTTCGAGAACATGAATGCGTTTTACGGATACAAGAACCTGTTCCAATTCAAGAAGAAGTTCGCGCCCCGTTGGGAAGGGAGGTACCTGGTCTATCCGAAAGGCGCCGACCTGCCCCAGGTAGCTTACGCTCTGACCAGCGTGCATAGCGGCGGGGGCGTGCTTCAGATTCTCTTCAGGAGGTGAGGATTGCAACGCGTACTCTGCGCCTTGGTTCTGCTGTTGATCCACCCTGTATGGGGAAGCTCTCTCCAGAGCACGAGCGTCTTCAATATCCGAGGGAAGAGCCAACAGCTTCATCTGTACGGGTCAAGCAGCGGCGATCCGGTCGTCCTCTCCAGCGGTGATTTGGGCTGGGCCGGTTTGGTTGTGCACGTGGCGGAGTTTCTCGCAGGGCGTGGTTACTACGTCATCGGCTTTGACAGCAAGGCCTATTTGACCGGCTTCACTACCAGGGACGCCACTCTGGATCCGCGTGACGTCCCCCGCGACTATAGAGCGCTTGTCGATTGGATCCGACAGAAAAGTGCTGTCAAGCCCGTTCTGGCCGGGGTGTCCGAGGGTGCCGGTCTTTCCGTGCTCGCCGTCACCGAGCCGGAAGTCAAATCGGCCGTTCAGGGAATTCTGGGCCTTGGCTTGCCGGACCAGAACGAGTTGGGCTGGAAATGGCAGGACGCTATTATCTGGATCACCAAAAAAGCACCCAATGAGCCGAGCTTTATGGTGGAGGATATCATCCAGAAGGCAAGCCCGATCCCGCTGGCGGAAATCCACTCCACACACGATGAATTTCTGCCTCTGGAACAGGCCAAGGCCATGTTCGCCCGCGCGGGCGAACCCAAGAAAATGTGGGTAATCGAGGCTGCAAACCATCGATTCAGCGACAACCGGGACGAACTGGACCGGAAAATTCTCGAAGCACTGCAATGGATCAAGCTGAGTCGATAACAGGCAACTCGCTCAGCCCTTGAGCTCACTCCTCGGAGCGCTGATTCACCGCCGAGATTGACGATGGAGTAGCCTGTCACCAGATTTCCTCGGGTATAATGGTCCCGAATACACCGGTTTCGACCTAAATCAACACGACAAGGAGCGGGCAAAATGGAAGACGCAGTCATTCTCTCCGGCGTCAGGACGCCTATAGGTGCTTTCCTGGGTTCTCTCTCATCTCTCAGCGCCCCACAACTTGGAGCGATCACAATCAAAGAAGCCGTAAAACGAGCCGGCGTCGAGCCGGCCGAAGTAGACGAAGTCATCATGGGCTGCGTGCTGACCGGCGGCATGGGACAGGCACCCGCGCGGCAGGCAGCCCTGTACGGCGGTCTCCCTAACAGCGTCCCCTGTATGACCATCAACAAGGTCTGCGGCTCCGGCATGAAGTCAGTCATGCTGGCTGCGCAGTCGCTTCGGCTCGGAGAATCCCGCATTGTGGTCGCCGGCGGCATGGAGTCCATGAGCAATGCTCCGTATGCGATGGATAAGGCCCGCACGGGATTCCGCATGGGGCACGGCGCCGTCCTTGACACCATGATCTACGATGGTCTCTGGGATCCCTATAACAATGTGCATATGGGAAACTGCGGCGATCTGTGCGCGCGGGAGTGCAACTATACGCGCGCGCAAATCGATGATTACGCCGCCGAGAGCTACCGGCGGGCACTCGCCGCACAAAAGGGAGGACGCTTCAACGAGGAGATTGTTCCGGTCGCCGTCCCTCAGCGTAAAGGCGAATCGGTTCTCGTCCATCTGGATGAAGAGCCCGCTAAAGGCAATCCGGAAAAGCTCGCCAGCCTGCGACCGGCCTTCGGCAAGGACGGTGTAACCACAGCGGGCAACGCCAGTTCCATCGACGACGGCGCGGCAGCACTGGTACTGGCGAGCCGCTCGGAGGCGGAAAAGCGCCGGCTCAAGCCTCTAGCACGCATTGTCGCGTACGCCACCTACGCTCAAGACCCGCAATGGTTCACAACGGCACCGGTCTTTGCGGTGCAAAAGCTGCTGGCGACGAATCACATCAATGTCGGAGACGTCGATCTGTTCGAAGTCAACGAGGCATTCTCGGTAGTGGCGATGGTTACCGCCGATAAGGTGGGAATACCCCGCGATAAACTCAACGTCAACGGGGGAGCCGTTGCTTTGGGGCACCCGATCGGCATGACCGGCGCCCGCCTGATCTTGACGGCGCTTCACGAGTTGCGCCGCAGGGGAGGGAGATACGCCCTGGCGACGCCCTGCATCGGAGGTGGCGAAGCAACGGCAATGCTGATTGAGGCGCTCTAGCGAGGCCGCCAATGTGTCCGGTGGCATTGCCGGAATCATGCCCCAAAACATGAGACCGCAGATGAACATGCGAAGCGCAATGTTCATCTGCGGTCTCTCTGCTTAGGAAGCGCGCCGGATCCTGTGAATCCCGGACCCGACGGCGCACTGCACGTCCCTGGTGGCCCTCTTCGTCCAATCCAGGCTGCGCTCCACTCCATCGTATACCTTCTCCGAAACTCCATTGACCAGGTTGTCGACCGAGTGGCACAGATCCATACCAATGGCTTCCGATTTGTTCAGGACCTTCTTTCCGAAATGGCGAAGATCCCGGCGTGTCCGTTTACCGGATTGCGGAGCAAACAGGAGAGCAATCCCGGCTCCGAGGAGCCCACCGACTGCGATCGAGCCGAGCGTGCTCATTCTTCCATTCCTGACTTCCATTGAAATCCTCCTTCCTATGGCGGACCTTGAGCCGCCGGATCATCCTCCTACACCAATACCCTTTAATTGATGACCGGGGTCAATGCATTGTTTCAACTGTTTCAAACGGGGGGAACGCACAGAAGCCACGGTAACAGCTGCAAAAACACAAAAGACAGGAGTTACTCGGGGAGTGCGGGATCTGGGGAAATATGGGAGCCGCAACCGGTGACCCGCGCGGGGCGGCGCCAGGAAACTGGCATTTCGGCCCCTTGCATCTTTGCATCTTCGTGTGAATGGTTAGACCCAGAACGCTCCGCACAGCTGCGAAGAGACACAGACTCAAGGATCAGAGAAGGCCTGCGGCGGCTCAGAAGCCGAACTGGATCTCTCCGAAGATTCTCCTTTTCAGAATGTCGCCGAAGATGTGCTGCTGGACGTTGTCGTTCAGGAGATTTATGGCTTTCAGCGATGTCATGACCTTGCCCTCGGACCAACGGACACCGAAGCTGCAATTTACCGTCGTGTAAGAGTTGGTAAAACCGTAAAAGGTCATGTTGCTGGTATCCGTCCAAAAGGCCTTGCCGGCATAGTTAACCGATAAACTCCCGAGATAGCGTTTGGCGTTCAGATTTACGCCGACGTTGAACCTGTCGCGGGGGGGCACCGGCAGCGAACCGGCGGGATAAACGAAAGGATCGTCCAATGGCGAACGGGTTTCCGGTATCGCCTGGAACGAGTAATTGGCGAAAGCATTCAATGCGGAACCCAGAGATTGATCGATCGAGGCCTCAAATCCCTTGTTGCGCACCTTCCCGTAATTGAGCGTCTGGACATTGGCCGGGATAAAGACACCCTGCTGGGCCAGCAGGTCGAGAATCTGAGGGGGCAACGGCCATCCGGGCGGCGGATTCTGTGATGTATAGAAGGGCTGAACACCTGCGGCGATGAGCGCAGCCGGGCTCATAAGATTGTTAATGACATGGTTGGAATCGTTCAGGTAGATGGCCAGACCTACGTTGGTATGGCTTGATAGTGCGCCCGTGTATCCGATCTCCCATCCAGTCAGGGACTCGGTTTTGAGTTTGGAGTTGCCGTAGCTGCGGGTCACAACAGGAAACTGCTGGTTGCCGAAGGCCGGATTTATCATAGCTAGGGGCAGGTAGCCGCCGATGATGGAGATGTCAAGGTAGTTGTCGATCGCGGACGGCGAGCGGTGTGCTCTGTTGAACGAAAACCGGAAGGCGTGGCGGTCTACGGGTTTGAACACGATGGCAGCGCGAGGCGAGAAGATGGGCTGGGAAACACTCGAGAATCTGTCGAGGCGGAAGCCGAGGGGCAGTCGCAGCTTGCCGAAAATGATCTCATCTTCGAAATAGCCCCCGATTTCACTCCTGTCCTTCGCGTTCGGAGCCAGCGAGATGTCGAAGGTGTTGTAGCGGAAGTTCATTCCATAGTTGAGAAGGTGGCGGCTTGAGACCAGCTGGGTATAGCCGCCGGAAATGTCGTAGGTACCCGTCTTGAAGTGGATCCGGAGCACGTTTCCGTCGGCAGCCCGGGTCAAGAGGTTCGGCGCTTCTCCATTAAGCAGGTTCGCGAAGACAGAGAGGTGGACCCTGCCATTCTCGTATCCGACACGACCATAGCCGAGATAGCTGCCCAGCTGCATCTTGAAAGGGCCAATTGTGGTCTGGATAATCCCCTGGGAACCGGCGATACCACCTTCGTAGCTGACCTGTCCCGAGGTCCCGATCTCCTGATCGATCCGAAGGTCGAATTTGGGCTGTTTCGTTCCTGAGTTCAGATAGGCCACACTGTCATAGGAACCGCCGCCCACAACCACCGAGGGATCAACCGGGCTCCTCGAAATCGGGACCTGTCCGCTCGGACGTGGATAGGCATCCGAGTAGCTGTAGCCGGTTGAAACCCGGTACGACCAACGTTTGTTGATCGTCTGCGCAAAGGTGGCACTTGCACCCCCGAAGCCGCCGGCGCCTGCCCCTGCGGTGCTTCCCGCATCGCGGCTGAAGCCGCCGCCTGTCAGCGTCAGAGTCAGGCCCGGTGCTTCGCGCGGCGACTTGGTGATAATGTTCACAGCGCCGGTGGCGGCATTCGCGCCCCACACCGCCGAAACGGGACCGCGAACCACCTCGATCTGCTTAATGTCGCTGGTATTCACGGGGATCAGGTCCCAGAAGATGACATCATAAAAGTCGGAGTAGATGGTCCGCCCGTCGATGAGCGCAATTTGGGAGTTAGTAAGAGTCGGACTCGCCTGGCGGCTTGCGAGGTTGACCTCGCGCGCCGAAGTCTGCACCACGTTGAGACCCGGAACCGTCCGCAGAAGGTCACCTATGTTCGAGGCCGCAGCTGCGGCAATCGTTTCGGCCCTCACGACACTCACGGCGGCCGGCGCGCTCTGCAGGTCCGCATCGATGCGAGATGCGGTGACAACTACCGTCTCGCTGGGCGCGTTCGCCAGCGTGAAGGAGACATCGACGGAGGCATCTGGTTTCACTTGGACGTCTGTCTGCTTGTTGGAAACAAAACCCGGCCGCACAACCGTGAGCGCATAAACCCCGGCTGCCAGCCCGGAAACGACGTAGCGGCCCTCCTCGTCCGACATCTCCGAACGGTTGGTCGGTCCCGCCACGCTCACAATGGCTTGCGCCACGGGCCCACCCCTGGCGTTTTTGACAGTTCCCTCGATCCGGCCTGAGCCTTGAGGCGCCGCAGCTCCAGGCAACGAAAGAGCCGAGACAAGCAAGAGGAGTGTCAGGCTCCTGCAGCCTTGCCGGTCCCAGAGGCCGGAAAACAACTCGTGGAAAAGAGATGGAATCTGATTGGAGGCTACGATGGAAGCGATGTGTTTCATCAGCTGCTCCTTTCCGTGAAAGACGTGCCAGGCCGTGTCGTCCCATCACTGTATAAGGATTTCGGCGCTGGCAGATCCAGTCGAAGAAGTCCGCTGAATCAGAAAAAGGTTCCTCAATAAGAGATTTATAATGGATACCTCTCCCGCACTGCAACGTGAAAGAGAATCCCGCGTGCATTTTGGGGCTCAACGGCGAAGGGCCAAAAACAGGCCTTCATTGCCGTTGCTTCAATCTATTGATCGTCAGATCACGGCACACCGCAGATCCATGGCCCGGCTTACCTGGTTCAGCCGGACATTTTCCACCAATACACTGGGCAGCGTGGCTTACTTCAGCATTGAATAGGCTGGATCGGCTGCCCTCCAAGGCGCCGCTCCCGAGCTTTATTCTGCTCTCCTAAACCGCTTCGGCCTCGCGCGCCGGCATTGAAGTTCCCTTGTTCTGTGTCAAACCGATTCGTTCTGTTTGGTTAGTGCGCAAACCGTAAGAGATCGGAAGGAAACCCATGAGGAGATTAGCTACTCAACACTAGGGTTCCGCCCAGTTATTGTCCTCCGTGCCTGGTACCAAAATACTTTGTGATGGCCCCCGAAAGGGCCCGCTTCTGCTGTCTCGGGAGCAGAAAGCGCGGGCAATATGGCGGTGGGTACGGGTATGGAAGGCAAAAAGGTCCTCTGCGATCTACTTAAGTGGAGCCCAGGCTCACGGGCAACCACGCTGCGCACATCCTCTCGCGCACTTCACATGCAAACTCCATCCTACCGGCACCCCGAAACCCATGGGAGCTACAAGGTGAGGTTTGAGTATGGGAAAAACGTCCGTTTGGCCGGTCAGTGCGCCGATTCGAGTGCGGAACCTGATGATTTGTACCGCAGTTCTTGCCATCCTGGCGGCAGGCGCGCGCTTGTACGCCCAGGGTGGTGATAACCCTATATCCATCGCAAACCAGTTGGTTGATCAGGGGAATCGGCAACAAGCACAGGGTGATTTCGCCAAGGCGATTTCCTCCTACAATCGCGCCCTGCAGGTGGAATCCAAATATGCAGAGGCCTATCTGGGCCGTGCCATGGCGGAACAGGGAGAGGGGAAACTGGATCTGGCGCTTGCCGACTACACGCAAGCGATCCATATCAACCCGCACCTGGCCGAGGCCCACAACAACTACGCCACGCTCCTGTTTCAAGAGGGCAACCTCGATGAAGCTGTAACGGAGTTCGGCAAAGCCATCCAGAGCAACCGGCACCTGGCCGAGCCTCATGCCGCCCGTGGAACGATCTACTACCTCAAGGGCGATATGAAGGCAGCCATCGCCGACTTCACACGAGCCATCGAATTGTTCCCGAGCTTCTTCGCGGATGCCGCGAAAGTGACGGCCAAAAATCCGCGTTTGGGGCTGGCGTACGATAGCCGGGCGCTGGCCCGGCAGTCATCCGGAGATATAGCCGGCGCCATCACCGATTTCGACAAGGCGATCGAGATCACTCCGGATCCCAAGTTTTACAACAATCGCGCCATCGCACGTCAGCAGAACAACGATTTGGATGGCTCCCTGTCTGACTACAGCACTGCCCTGGCTCTCGATCCCGGGCTGGTGGCCGCATATTACAACCGTGGCAGGACGCGGCTGCGGAAAGGCGAAATGGAGGGTGCCATTTCCGACTTTACCGCGACGATTCAACAGGCTGACAAACTGGCAAGTGAAAGAGACTCTCTCCCGGCCGATGCTTCGACCGGGGCTATTCTCTATGCATGTCACATCAGTCGCGGGCTCGCCTTGGAAGCGAGAGGAGACCCTGCCAAAGCCGCCGAGGACTTCAGCGAGGCGATCGCCATGGATCCGCGCACAGCCACTGGCTATGCGCACCGCGGACGTGTCCGGCAGGAAAAAGGACAACTGGAGGCCGCCCTCGACGATCTCGACAAGGCGGTCGAGCTTGATCCCAACGCCGCCATGCCTTACATGGACCGAGGGCTGGTCCGGTTGCTGCAGGGCAATCAGGCCGAGGCGGACAAGGACTTCAAGAAATGCCTCGCGCTGGATCCCAACATGAAAAGTCTACTTGAGACCAGGGTTCAGTTGGTGAACCAGGCGAAAGCGGCTTCCGGTTCCGGGAAATGACTCGTGGCGCGCGGAACTACGCCGCTGGAGATCCTTGGCGCCGGCTGATAACCGGTTATACTGATATGGATGAAGACCAAGTCCGGCGGCGCGCCTCCGCTCGATGTCGTGGCACTCAGACACTTTATCGCCCTGGAGTGTCCTTTCCTCTTGTCGGCGGTGCGTGAGATCGCCGACTCCGGCATCACGACACCGGAAGCGCGCATACACCTCCTCGCCGCTCTGGACCATCAGCTTTGCGACTCTCTTGAAAGTGCGGACGATGTCCTGTTCCCCGGCATAAGCCTGTCCGATGGAGTGGCTTGGACGCGGGCGCCCTTGGCAGAGCTGATCGACGGTTTCTTCCGACGCCAGGAAATCAAGGCGTCGCTCACCGCAGGCGAGAGGATCGAGATGTACAGCAAAATGATCCTCACGCGCGAACTCGATGATCTGCTCAAAAAACTCTTTCAGGAAAAGCAAATCGCATGGCATGGATTCCCCTCGGCGCAGAAGGGTTTCCGTGCCCGCGGCCAGGAGGCAGCAGTGGGCCTCGCGCTGAGGCTGCGTCGCGGCAGCGAACAGGGCGACATCGCTTCCCCTCTCATTCGCGGCCTTCCCGTCGTCCTCATGTACATGGACGATCCCGCGCATGTGGTACTGGTGCAATGCGGCAAGAAGGACACTCCCGTGGGGGGCCGTGACCTTCATGTCGGAGACCTCGCGCACGGCATTCTTCCGCCCGCAGCCCCCATGGCCGTCGCGACGCAGACTCTCATCGGCTTCGCCTATGCCGCCAGGCTGCGCCGCGAAGACCGCGTCTTTCTCTCCATCATGGGAGACGGAGGCACTTCACAGGGCGAGTGGCATGAGGCCGTGAACTTTGCGGCAGTTCAAAAGCTCAACGTCATTTTCGTGGTCGAGGATAACCTTTGGGCGCTCGGAACCCATCGCTCGGAACAGACCGCAGCCAAGAGATTCGCGCTTAAAGCAGGAGGGTACGGGATCCCCGGCATCACCGTGTTCGGCAACGATCCCGACGAGATTGCGGCTGCCTCCGCCTGGGCTGCCGAACGGGCCCGCCAGGGAAAAGGACCGACGCTGATCGAGCTGCTCACCTACCGGCGTTCAGGCCATGCACACCACGATGACGACCGCTATCACGGCGCTCCGGGGGTCAAGGGGTATGAGTTTGAGGAGGAGAGACGGCTCTGGGAAGCAGCCGATCCGATCCTGCTTTACGAGGAGCGTCTGAGGTCAGAAAAACTTCTGGATGCCACGGCCATTGCGGAGATCCGGGCCGAGGCGGCACGTCGCGTCCGCGAGGCCCGAACCGCCGCCGAGGCAGCGCCTTGGCCGGAATCCCGGGAGACGCTCGGAAGTTGCTATGCGTTGCGGGGCCAACCGGCCCGCGGTTTGCCCAGCAAAGATAAAAGGCTGATGTCCTACGACGAGGCGGTGCGACAGGCAATCCTGGAGGAGATGGAGTCGGACGCGCGCGTCTTTGTGCTCGGCGAGGACATAGGCGGTCGCTACGGTGGGGCCTTCGGCGTGACGCGCGGGCTGGTACGACAATTCGGGCCCGAGCGGTGCCTGAACACGCCGCTTTCGGAGAGTGCTATCGTGGGCTGCGGCGTGGGGGCTGCGCTTGCGGGGATGCGGCCGGTCGTGGAAATGCAGTTCGCGGACTTTCTCGCTCCGGCTTTCAATGCCCTGGTCAACAACGCTGCCAAGATTCACTGGCGCTTCGGGCGTGCGGTACCACTGGTCGTACGACTGCCTTATGGCGGTGCGACCGGCACGTGCGCGCGGCTGCTCGGCGGTGGTCCGTTCCATTCCCAGTGCCCGGAGGCTTGGTTTCTCCGAACGCCGGGCTGGAAGATCGTCGCGCCGGCAACCCCGCGCGATGCCAAGGGCTTGATGACCGCTGCTCTCCGCGACAACAACCCCGTCCTCTATCTCGAGGCCAAAGGCCTCTATGGTTTCTTCCGCCCCGACCTGCGTGAGGAAGTGCCGCTGGGAGATTATGAAGTGCCAATCGGCAAGGCTGCTCTCAGGCGCTCGGGGCGGGACGTCAGTCTCGTCACATACGGCGCCATGGTGTATACGGCACTGACTGCTGCCGCACAGTTGGCCCGTGAAGGCATCGACGTGGAGGTGATCGATCTCCGTTCACTTTGTCCGCTCGACGAGGGGATGATTCTGGGCTCGATTGCGAGGACACATCGCGCGCTTCTCTTGCACGAGGATACGCGCCGCGCCGGAGTCGGTGCCGAGTTGGCCGCGATCATCGGTGAAAGGGCGCTCTGGGAATTGGCCGCCCCCGTGCTGCGCGTGTGTGCTCCCGACACACCGGCCCCCTACTCGCCCCCACTCGAATATGCCTATCTACCCAAGCCCGATGACGTCGTGGCGGCGGCACGAACCCTCATGCGTGAATCTTGATAGCACGTGATTCAAGACGGACACCGTGGCTACGGCTCGAAAAAGCCAGGAATTCAAATCCCACCCGGACTTTGCTGTCCGGCAACCGCTACTTGATCCCGGCTTTTGCCAAGCCAGGCTGGGCAAACTGGAAATTTTCTTTTGTTCTCGCTTCTTGAACCATCCGGCCCACATCGGCCAGCAACTTCCGGGCATCATAGACGATCCCGTCCTTGATGGTGTAGGAAATGCCCCCGACACGGACGACGTCATTATTGTCATTGAGTTTAATGGCGCCGGTCCCATAGAGGACTTTGAAATTCTCCAGAGGGTTGGCGGAACTCACCACCAGGTCGGCCAGTTTTCCGGCTTCAACGGTGCCGAGCTCATTTCCCACGCCCAGCACTTCGGCACCCTTCAGCGTCGCCGCGCGCACAACTTCGAGGGGATGGAAACCGGCTTCCTGCAATAATTCAAACTCGCGTATAAAGCCGAATCCGAATATGTTGTAAATAAAGCCCGAATCCGCACCCAGGACTATCCTGCCACCACGATTTTTATACTCATTTACGAATGTCATCCACAGATGGTAATTCCTCTGCCATTCGATCTCGTCACTGGTTGTCCAATAGTACCAGTAGGACCCATGCGCATTCCGGCTCGGAGCGAAAGACGCCCAAAGCTTCGGCAGAGTATAAAGCTCGTGCCATTCTGCGCACCGGGCGCGCATCAGATCTCTGCTGGCTTCATAGATGGTCAGCGTCGGAACAAGGGTAAAGTCCAGCTTGATCAACTCGTCCATGACCTTGTTCCATTTTTCACTGTATGGCGGAGCAGCCTGTTTCCACAGTCGCCCGGCCTGGCCGAAACGGTCCTGCTCGTTGCCGTAGACCGCATTGACAGGCCAATCCTGGATCGTGGCGTGGTCCAGGAAGGACTCCGGCAGGCCGTACCAATGTTCCATGGTTGTAAGTCCCATGCGCGCAAGATCAAGAATGGTGGTTCTGCCGGCAGAATTCTGGGAGAGATGGCAGGCGGTGCGCAGTCCCTGTTTCTTGGCCTCGTCCAGGGCTGCCGCATAAATCCCGGGGGTCAACCCGAACATTTTGATGCCGTCCCCACCCTTCGCCTTGACGGTTCGGACATACTCACGGGCCGCTTCCGGTGTGCTTGCATTGACAGTGGAATACTCGAAGATGCGCGGTGCCGTGATCGTGTTTTGGGCGCTCCTGGTCTTTTGATCGATCGCCCAATTCAGATCCCCGCCGGAGCCGACATCGCGCACCGAGGTCACTCCATGGGCCATGAGCAGTTTGTAGAAGTATTCGCCCGGCTTGCTTTCGGATGAGCCTACATGTTCGTGCAAATCGATGAATCCGGGCATGATATACATGCCGGTCACATCGATCACTTTTTCACCGGGTTTGGCCTGAGGCGGCTTGGGCAAAGGCAAGCCGGGTGTGCCGACATTTCGGACCTGAGTAATGCGATTCTTCTCGATCACGATTTGCGCCGGCCCGGAAGGCACGGCCCCGGTCCCATCAATGACAATGGCGCCATGCAATATGAGGCGATCAAACGGCCCTTCGCCTTCTGCACGAGCCGGGATGGGCAGGAGCTTTCCCTGTGCAAAAACCGTTTCCGGCATCCACATTGAGGCAAGAAACGCTACGAAGACCAATGGCACGCATAACCCTTTCATATTGTTCCCCCTTGTTACTTGGACATTCTGAGATCACAGCAAGCCGACGACTTCATAACCACGGATAGGCGAGAAGAACAGCCGGGATCGCCGCGCCTGCCCATGCCAGCAATACCTTCGCAGCCAGAGCCGGTCTGCGATGCCGGGCCATATGCCACAACGCTGCCGGAATTCCCAGGAGAACGACCGGCCCCAGAAATGCGACATGCGCGCCCGTACCCATGGTCAGCCATGCAAGCGCCAGCACGAAGAGCGATGCGGCAAACCCATTGCTCACCGCGCGCATCCACCCGGCAGGGCGGGCGCGGCGGTAGAGAAAGGCTCCCCCGGCCGTCGCCAATGCCAGAATTATCAGAGCCCGCCGACCGTAAGACCACAAAATTGTACTCAAGTTCAGCATGGTTTCGTCCTCGGCAGAACTTGCTCTGAGGCGATCCATCTCCTGCGACATCCTGATGAACTGATCCAGCATGGCCTGTGGATACGCAGGCAAGCGACCCAGGTCGGTCAGGCTGGAATACGGCGCGTTTTTCAGGATGAGTTCTGCCAGCCGTCGCGTCATTCCCGGCACGCCGAGGAGATCCACGAGGGTGGCCGCGTTGAGGTCGAAAGTGTGGGTACGCGGGATGCTACGGAACTGATCGAAAAGAGAGGTGCCCGTCTGGAAGTCCCGATTTGCGAGCCAAATTGCAGGGGTTGCCTCAAGCGGCTGCCCCATCAGCGTTTCCTGGACCAGGGCATCGATCGAGACAGATTCGTCAGGGAAAACTGATTTGTAAGCATTGATTAACGCGGCGGTATCGAGGGGCTTCTTGGTGAAAAGGACGTGAAACAACTTGAGGTAGCAGTTTTCCAGCGGTGTAACTTGTGTCCGCGAGGCGCCGAAGCGGGCGTAAAACTCCTCATCGCGGTAGTGCTGCCTGACAGCCTCGCTTGTGCCCCAACGGTAAAACAACGAACTCACAACTCCTTCGGTCGCAAGCAGAATGGGCACTGGTTTAGGCGCAGCCTGCAGATTCCCCGGCACAACATTCTGGAGCAGATAGGCAGGATAGAGGTCTTTAGCCGCCAACAATCCTTCAGGCAGCTCGGGTGCGTGGGCGAATGCGTTCGCTTTTACTGCGAAGTAACGCCAGACCTGCTCGGTCCCGCTGAACCAGATGAGGAATCCCATGCGCAGGGGTCCCGCTGGCGCCCATCGAGCTTGCATTTCGCGGCGATATCTCCGGATCTGCCCCTCCGCCATTTCTCTGAACTGGACATTGGAAGCCAGAGCCTTGGTCGCCTGATCCGCGTCCGGGTCGTCGATGGCCATGATCTGAAAGTGCTCGGCAAATCCCTCCTGAAAAGCCTGGTATGGATCGGTGCGGACGCCGATGGCATGCATCTGGTTGGAGCCGCCCTGCTCGGAAAAGCCGGCCAGTTGTCGCACGACGATATGGGCCAGTTCGTGCGGGAAAATCTGGTCCATGCTGCCAAAGCGTCCCTGGAGGGGGCTCGCTCTAAAAAGATCAACATATCCGGCGTGCCGTTTTTCTTCTTTGTCAAGATAAAATCCGAACCGCGGAAAACCGCCTTGCTGGCTGGAAAGCAACAGGTACGCGGGCTCGGGCTGCGATCCGGAGGCGCGGCGGAGATATTCCTGCTCGTATTGATACAGGCGCAGAAGCCGCCCTGCAAATCCGCGTGACAGCACTCCCGTCACCTTGGCCGGGTCGCGGTCGAGCCCTAAAACCGGCAGACCATCCCGGCTCTGTCCGGTTTCCACCAGAATCACCAGCTTTGGCTCCACAGCCTCCGCGGGCGGCATCCGCCACAACCAGGCAACCGAAGCCACGACCGCAAACGCAACCCTGGAACGCCGATTCGATACATGCATCATTCTGATCAGACTCCGCTCGCAGGCAGCCTGGACCCGGCGTTCACATAGTCGGCATTATGAAGCAGCTCAGAAAGACAGATCCCGCCGGCTGATACGGTGAATGCCGGCCCCGCCCATGGCTTTCCAGGCCTTCTCCATCGAGCCGTCGACGTTGATCCCGCGCACCGCCTCCTCGATTACGAACACCTCGAAGGATTCCTTGCGTGCGTCCAGTGCCGAGTACAGAACGCAGAAATCGAGGGCCAGTCCTGCCATGAAAAGTCGTTTGAGGCCACGGTTGCGCAGATATCCGGCCAGGCCGGTCGGGGTCTCGTGATCGTTCTCGTAGAAGGCAGAGTAGGAATCGATGGCAGGATGGAATCCTTTCCTGATGATGACCTCGGCCTGTACGGTGTGGAGACCCGGGTGAAACTCTGCTCCTCTGGTGCCGGAAATGCAGTGATCGGGCCAGAGGATTTGATCACCGTAAGGAAGCACCAAGGTTTGCAGCGGTTGCTTCCCTGCATGTGATGATGCGAAGGAGACGTGCCCTCTTGGATGCCAGTCCTGCGTCAGTCCGACGTGCACAAAGCCGCCTGCCAGCCGATTGATGACCGGCACGACTTCATCTCCCCCGGGCACCTCCAGGGCGCCACCTCGACAAAAATCATTCTGAACATCGACCACAAGCAGCAGGTCGCTGGAAAAAACCTTCGTTCTCTGCATCATGCCATCAATCCAGGCAAGAACTGACCTCTGCACAAGCATGTCCCGCTCGGGACATACCTGGCATGAGCATAGCTACGGCTGGCGCAGAGAAAAAGTGTTTTCTCTGACCATCTATCATCCCGCTGCCGGCCTGGAAGGAATCCGCTCCAACTGCTACCATGCATTGAGCACGTCAACCGGTGCTGACGACCGGATTCGAACGCCGGAAGCCAAAAGGTAACACAAAAGGAGGTGGGGTACGATGAATGAAGATCTGCGGAATTCCTCGCAACAGAACCAATTTTCACGCCGCGAGTTCATCGTCACAACCTTGACCGCGGGCTTTGCCCTTTCTGCTCAACCGATCTCCGCACAGACGATTACAACCAGTTCCGTGGGCCTTACCGCCGAGGAGGTGAAAATCCAAGTGAAAGATGGCCAGATCCCGGCATACCGGGCGATGCCCGCTACTGGCGGGCCTTTTCCGACCGTGCTGGTCGTCCAGGAGATTTTCGGGGTTCACGAACACATCAAGGACATTTGCCGCCGCTTTGCCAAGGCCGGCTATCTGGCCGTCGCCCCGGAGCTTTACGCCCGCCAGGGCGACGTAGCCAAGATGTCCGACATCAACGAGATTGTCTCCAAGGTCGTCTCCAGAGTGCCGGATGCTCAAGTCCTGTCGGACCTCGACGCCGCGGCAGCATGGGCCAGCAAGTCCGGAGGAGATGCAAGCCGGCTGGCGATCACAGGATTTTGCTGGGGCGGACGGATCGTGTGGCTTTATGCAGCGCATAATCCCAAGCTGCAGGCCGGAGCAGCCTGGTATGGCCGGCTGGTTGGGCAGCCAACGGAGCTGACGCCCAGGAATCCAATCGACCTGGTGCCTGAAATGAAAGCGCCGGTGTTGGGTCTTTACGGCGGCAAGGACACAGGCATCCCGCCGGATACGGTGGAGCGCATGCGCAAGGCCCTCAAGGCGGCGGGCAACCCTTCAGAAATCATAGTCTACCCCGAGGCCCAGCATGGGTTCTTTGCTGATTACCGACCCAGTTATCAGAAGGAGGCGGCGGAAGACGGATGGCGGCGCATGCTGGATTGGTTCAAAAAACACGCCGCTTCATAACATGATTGACGATTCTCCATTCATCAATCGTCATTTCTTTAATAGGTGAGCTCGAGCCTTCCGGCGACATCGAGGTTTCCACCGCTCACCACGGCCACGGTCACGGTGTCCGGAGGAAGAGCGACTTTGCCGGCCAGCAGGGCTGCGACGGTGGCGGCACCGGCAGGTTCCGCCAGCAGCTTGGCCCGTTCGAGCAGGAAGCGAATCGCCTGGAGCATTTCCGCATCTTCAACGGTCACGAGTTCGTCGACCAGATCATTGATGATCTCGAATACTTCCGGATCCGTTTTCCTGGTAGCGAGACCGTCGGCAATGGTGGTGACTTCATC
Source organism: Terriglobia bacterium (assembly GCA_020072565.1). Taxonomy (NCBI): domain Bacteria; kingdom Pseudomonadati; phylum Acidobacteriota; class Terriglobia; species Terriglobia bacterium. The sequence continues at coordinate 51,519 of JAIQGI010000027.1, read as the reverse complement.
CAGATCCGCACACCGGCCCTGGCGCCGGCTCAGAAACATGTTCGCCGAGCCGGTCGGCTCCACACCGATGATGCGCACCTCCGGCTTGTGCAGCTTCAGAGCCATCGCCATTCCAGCCATCAGCCCACCACCGCCGATGGGGATGACTATCGCCGCCAGATCCGGGAGATCTTCCAAAACCTCGAGCGCCAGAGTGCCCTGGCCGGCGAGCACGTGGCGGTCTTTGAAGGGATGCACGTAAACCAGCCCTCTTTCGATGGCCAATTCCTGCGAACGTGCGAACGCATCGTCCCAGAGCCTGCCGTATTGGATGGCCTCGGCGCCGTATTCTTTGACCGCCGCCACCTTGCTCGAGTTGGCTCGCTCCGGCATCACCACAACGCCGGGAATCTGCTCATGCGCCGCAACATAGGCGACGGCCTGTCCCATATTTCCGGCCGAGGCGGTAATAATGCCGCGTCTCGCCTCAGCCCGCGGCAGGTGGCGGACTTTGTTGAACGCACCCCGCGGCTTGAAAGAGCCGGTTTTCTGAAGATTCTCCGCCTTGAGATACACCGAAAGGCCCGTACGCCGGCTCAGAGCGCGGGAAGAAAAAACCGGTGTGCGATGCACCAGCCCGGCGATCGTAGCCCGCGCTTCAGCAAGATCATCCTGAGAAATCCTGAAATCCATGCCTTTTCCTACGCAAACGTCAGGATGCGCGGAACTCAGGAAACCACCTTCGCAGGTTTCGTGATTCCGTCATCTCTGCTTAACCGTGCTTGAGTTGGTCGCGGCCCTCCCCGCCGGCCACTCGTCGCCCGAGCACAGCCGCGATCTGACGGATCTCTCCCATGAGTTGCTCCAGCTGGGACGGCAGAATGGACTGGTTCCCGTCGGAAAGGGCTTCCTCGGGTTTGTGATGCACCTCGATGATCAGGCCATCGGCCCCTACTGCCACGGCAGCACGGGACAACGGCAGAACCTTCTCACGCCTTCCCGTCCCATGGCTCGGGTCGACGAGGATGGGAAGGTGGCTCAACCGGTGCGCCGCGGGAATAACGCTCAGATCGAGTGTGTTCCGGGTATGGTCGGCAAAGGTGCGCACGCCCCGCTCGCACAATATCACGTGATAATTGCCTTCTGCGAGAATGTATTCTGCGGCCATAAGCAATTCGTCGAGGGTTGCCGAGATGCCGCGTTTGAGCAGCACCGGGCGGCTGGATTTTCCCGCCAGCCTCAGAAGCGAGAAATTCTGCATGTTGCGTGCACCGATCTGAATCACATCGGCGTACTTCTCTACCAGTTCCAGGCTCTCGTGATCGATGGCTTCCGTCACAATCTTCAGTCCGAACCCGGCGCGAACCTCGGCGAGGATCTTCAGTCCCTCTTCGCCCAGCCCCTGGAAGCTGTATGGGGACGTGCGCGGCTTGTAAGCTCCCCCGCGGAACAGGCGCGCACCCGCGGCACGCACGGCGCCGGCGATGGCAAAGGCCTGCTCGCGACTCTCGACGGCGCAGGGACCGGCTATGATGGCAAGCTCGGGCCCTCCTACCAGCACGCCATCCCCGAGATCAATGGTGGTCGAGTCTTCCCTGAGCTCGCGGGCAACAAGCTTGTACGGTTTGGAAACAGGCACGCATTCCGCAACCCCGGGAAGGGCCTCCAGGGCTGTCGCCTCCACGGGTCCGCGGTTGCCGGTAATTCCGATCGCGGTCCTCATGCTCCCCGGAATCGCGTGTGCCCTGAAACCCATTTCCTCGATCTTGCGACAGACCTCCTCGATCTCCGCGGCGGTGGCATGTGCCTTCATCATTACCAGCATGGCTGCTTTTTCTCCCTAGGGGATGCATCAGTGTAGTTGAGCCGTTTCCTGGAATCAATGGGCTGGGCAAGGACAAAGCAGCCACGAAAGACATTGCGTGGCTTGGACGGCAGCAACCCGTTTCATGGTTTTTCTTGCAGCCGCAACGGAAAGGCTTACACTACTGCCTGAGGAGGGGGACGTTGGGCGGACAGATCGTCATAGGGCTCAATGCGGTGATTACGGCCGTTACCCGGGAGGTGCCGAGATTCCTGGCTGTGAAGACCTTCACGGATTCACTGCCGGCACCACTCGATGCCCTGCCTTTCGGGCCATTCAATCCCGGACGCCATCGCACTCTGGAGCTGGGATTGCGTAGCTGGGTGCGCGAAAAGACCGGGATCGACTTCGGCTACGTTGAGCAGCTCTACACGTTCGGGAACCGCAACCGCGATCCCGGAGAAAGCCGCGGGGGGCCCCGGGTTATTTCAGTCGCTTACCTGGCACTGGTACGCGAGGTCCCGCCTTCGGGGGCAGGAAAAGCCGTCTGGCGCGATTGGTACCGGTATTTCCCATGGGAGGACTGGCGCGCCGGACGCCCTGCCGTCATCGACGGCCAGATTGCGCCGGCGCTTAACCGCTGGATTCAGGCCGCCGGAGATAAAGAAACGCGCCGCGAGAGGCGCGAGCGCGGCGACATTTATTTCGGCCTGGGCGGCGCACACTGGGTGGCGGAGCGCGTTCTGGACCGCTACGAGCTCATCTACGAGGTCGGCCTCGCAGCCGAGGCCGAGCGTGACCGCCGGAGACTGAAAGCGCACGTCTGCGGCCACACCGGCCCCGGGCACAATCATACTCTCGGGCAGCCCATGGCGTTCGATCACCGCCGTATCCTCGCCACCGCGCTGGGGCGACTGCGCGGCAAGCTCAAATACCGGCCGGTCGTCTTTGAACTGCTCCCGGAGACGTTTACTCTGCTGCAGCTCCAGCGGGTCGTGGAAGCCCTGGCGGGCATCGGGCTCCACAAACAAAACCTGCGGCGCCTGGTGGAATCCGGCGGGCTGGTGGAAGGGACGGGGCACATGGATGCCCGGACCGGGGGCAGGCCGGCCGAATTATTCCGCTTCCGTCGCGAGGTGCTCCGCGAGCGGCCTGCACCCGGCGTCGGCATCTCGGCCCTGCTTCACGGTTGACCGAACAGCCATTCGGAGGCGAAGACTGAAACCGAGAAGCGTCTCCAATTCCCGCTCTGTAAGGCAAAGCTGTAGTTTTGTGTTTCTCCGACACATTTCAGCGAGCCGCTTCGCGAGACCGCGGAATACAGGAAAACGTTTTTCGCCTGTTTCGTGAGTCTCGTGGCTGCCGATTGGCCGGATCGTGGTTTCTGTTGACAGGAGATATACTCAAGTTTAGTATAATAAGTATCGGTCCGGAGGGACCGGATTTTTTTGACGATCCCATATGCTCATAATGAGCATAAGTGAGGCACAAGCTATGAGTCTAAGAGCACTGGATCCGATCCTCGCGCCGGAGGATCTGGCCTTCACCCCCGAGGTCAAGCGCGGCACCGCTGCGGTTTATGAGCGGCTGCGGGACGTCATCCCGGAGATCGAGTGGCCGGTCCATGCCCCCTACATTGCCGCCATCCGGCGACTGAAGGTGGAGCGCAAGGCCGTCATCCTCGCCCACAACTACCAGACCCCGGAGATCTTTCACGGAGTTGCCGACCTGACCGGCGACTCGCTGGCTCTGGCTCGGGAAGCGGCCCAGACAGACGCCGAGCGGATCGTGCTGTGCGGTGTTCATTTCATGGCCGAAACAGCTAAGCTGCTGAATCCTGAAAAGATTGTGCTGATCCCCGACCTCGAGGCCGGTTGTTCGCTGGCCGATGCCGTCACGGCCGAGGATGTGCGCCTGCTGCGCGAGCGCTACCCCGGTGTGCCGGTCGTGACCTATGTGAACACTTCGGCGGCCGTGAAAGCCGAGTCGGATCTCTGCTGCACGTCGGCCAACGCCGTCGCGGCCGTGGAGTCGCTTGGCGCCGATCGCGTCATTCTGCTGCCGGACGAATATCTCGGCCGCTATGTGGCGGGACAGACCAAGGTGCAGGTGATTCTCTGGCGCGGGCATTGCGAGGTTCACGAACGGTTTTCGGCCCGGGATCTGCGCAACTACCGGCAGCAGTACGGCGATCTCGTCGTTCTCGCTCATCCGGAATGTCCGCCGGATGTGCTTGCCGAAGCGGACTTCGTCGGGTCCACAGCCGGCATGATCCGCCATGTTGGCACCTTCCGGCCGCGGCGTGTGGTGATGGTGACCGAATGTTCCATGAGCGACAATGTGGCTGTGGAATTTCCGGAGATTCAGTTCGTGCGCCCCTGCAACCTGTGCCCCCACATGAAGCGCATCACTCTGCCCAAGATACTGAATTCCCTTCTGTACGAGGAGCACGTGATCGAGGTCGAACCCGGCATCGCCGAGCGTGCCCGCCGCGCCGTCCAGAGGATGATCAACCTCCCCAAGGCGAGCCGCTGACATGAAGCCCGCAGCAGCATCCGTCACGCCACCCTATCTTCTGCTTTACGAAGAGACCGTACGCCGCGCCCTGCTTGAGGACCTGGGCCGTGCCGGCGATCTTACTACCGATGCCATTGTTGCCGCCGGCGAGGAAGCGGTCGCCTCGATGATCGCGCGCGCCCCGGGGCGCATCGCCGGCCTGGAGGTTGCGGTCTGTGCGTTCCGGTGCCTCGATGCGCGCGTGCGCGCGGAAATTCTCGTCGCCGATGGCAGCGATGCGCCTGCCGGTGAGCACCTCGCCGTGGTAAGCGGTCCCGCCCGCGCCATTTTATCGGCCGAGCGGACGGCTCTGAATTTTCTGGGGCGCTTGTGCGGGATCGCCACCGCCACGCGCGGCATCGTCGCTGCCGTGGCGCACACCGGCGCCCAAGTCGTGTGTACCCGCAAGACCACGCCGGGCCTGCGGTCGCTTGAAAAATACGCGGTAAGAGCAGGAGGCGGCGCCAATCATCGTTTCGGCCTCGATGACGCGGTTCTGATCAAGGACAATCACCGGCTGATCGCGGGCGGGATCACCGAGGCGGTCCGGCGCGTGCGCAGGCACGCAGGGCACATGGTAAAAATCGAAGTCGAGGTGGATACGCTCGTCGAATTGGAGGAAGCTCTCGGCCTGGGCGTCGATGCGATTCTCCTGGATAACATGCCCGTCGACATGCTGGCACAGGGAGTTCATCTGGCCCGAGGGAAGGCGCTCACTGAAGCTTCCGGAGGCATTACACCAGCAAATGCCGCCGCCATTGCCGCTACAGGGGTCGATCTTCTGTCGGTAGGCTGGTTGACACACAGCTCAGCCGCGCTCGACGTGTCCCTCGATCTCGCGATCAGGCTTTGAAACGGAAGGGGGACGTTCCGCTTTTCCCGTCCTTACAGCCGTCCTGGCTGCCAAGGTGGATAAAGTAAGACGTCCCCGCTTCGGAAATATCGTCTGCGCCGGCTTGAACTGGGCGCGAAGGCGCGCGCTGCCCGGGATTCCCTGTTTCAGCAGAATTGTTCCGGGCGCTCGTTCTGTTCAGGGCACCAGGACCATGTCTCCGTTTTCCAGGATCACGTTCTGCTTCAGGTTCCTGCCGTTGATGGCATCTTTGTAGTTGAACAAAAGTAAACGACCGTCCTTTTTTCGCAGAATTTTGATGCGCGTAGCCTTGGCATAGTCGGTCAATCCGCCCGCTTTGGCGATCAATTCCAGCACGGTCATGGGCGCGCCCATAGGATAAGCTCCGGGTTTGCCGACCGCACCGACTATGGAGACCTTCTGACTTTCGATCTTCACCACAATCACGGTGACAGTCGGGTCCTTCACATATGTCCTGAGCCGATCGATATAGCTATCCTGCAGTTGCTTTGTGGTCAATCCGTTCGCCTGAATGTCACCAATCACAGGCAGAGTGATTTTCCCGTCGGGCCGGACAACCACGGATTGCACGGAAAAATCGGGTTCCTTCCACACGTTGATTTGCAGGACGTCTTCCAGGCCGATCACAAAATTCTCGCTGACCTGAGGAACGGTCTCTTTTTGCTGCAGCGCCACCGCTGCCGGGGGCTTTGGAGTACCGCCCTTAGCCGGCGGTTTTTGTTGTGCGAAGCCCAAAACTGCAACTGCGAAAAACAAACTCGTGCCAAGCAAGATCTTCTTCATTGTCTCTCTTCCGTAGCTGAAGGTCGTGAAATCCGGATTAGCGATCCGCCCGCACGCCCGGCCGATGCCCCTCCCGTCGGCAAGTATTGGCTGCGGGCAACGGAAAAGCCCAAACGATGGATGTCGTGTTCGCCCCCACGATAATGGTTTTGTGCGCGGATTTCTACGAAGAAGTTCGCGACAAGACTCCGGGAGCCGGCCCTACGGGCCGAGGCCCATCAGCTTTCCAATCGGCAATCTGCCGTCCCAGGATCAGGAAAAACCGGGACGGCCCGATAAACATAAAAGCAAAGACGGCAATGAAGGACATGGCGCGGCACGGCCGCATCAAAAAAGACGCCGACGCAGAGTTCGCGGAGATCGCAGAGACCGCTCTGCGGTCTGCGCGGCTGCTGCGGTGCAAAGTTGATTTTCCTGTCCGAATGGCAAAATTCGCCGCCTCGTGACAAGAAAAACTCATTTTCTTCGTGGCCGTTTTTTTGTAAGCCCTGCGATCAGAAAAAAACCCCTGGTGCAAGCATCAGTGCTTTGGGGTATTCTTTCCAGCTGACAGCGACGTTATCTGAGTTGCTGACGAGAGGAGCCATGAGAGGGAAACCCGTTCCGAAGAAGATTGCCGCGGTCCAAGGATCCAGATCCCCGATCCTGACCTTTGTCAAAGAGCTGACGTTCATCCTTTGCGCTGTGCTGATTATCAACAGCTTTGTCATGGCTTCTTTTGAAGTCCCGACTGGTTCGATGGAAGATACGGTGGCTATCGGCGACCGTGTCTTTGTCAACAAGTTCATCTACGGCGGCTCGACCCCGTATACAATTCCGCTCACCTCGATCCGCATACCGCACCTCCGGGTACCGGGCTTCCGCAGTGTCGCCCGCGGCGACGTCATTGTTTTCGATTGGCCCGGCGGCCGCGACGAGATCGAGAAGCCCATCCAGATGTGGTATTTGAAACGCTGCATCGGCCTGCCCGGTGACACCATCCTGATAAAAAACCAGATGTTGTTTGTGAATGGCAATGCCGTTCCCGACCCGGCCCACGCCAAGCACATCCGCGGTGCCGTGCTTTCGCCGGGCCAGGCAGATCGCTACATTTTTCCACGCGGGTCCGATTTCAACGCAGACAATTACGGCCCCATAGCCGTTCCCCGCAAGGGAATGAAGCTGGCACTTACAGCCGCCAACTTCCCGGCCTGGGAGGTCTTCATCCGCCGCGAAGGGCATGACGCTATGCTCGAGGATGAACAGGTCATGATCGACGGCAGGGTGGCACGCGAATACACGGTCCAGCGCGACTATGTTTTCGCCATGGGCGACAACCGGGACAACAGCCTGGACAGCCGTTTCTGGGGTTTCGTTCCCTACGAGGACGTCATCGGAACGCCCATGATTGTCTACTGGTCATGGAATCCGGCGATTCCGATCTATCATCTGATCGATAAGCTGACCTCCGTCAAGCTGGGCCGCATCGGCACGATCATCCACTGAACCACGGAAGCAGGAGCGGGGATTGCCCGAGGAACCGGTCGAGGTACCGATCGAGGACTGGATTGACCTGCACACCTTCCAGCCTCAGGAAGTCAAGAGCGTGGTCGAGGAATACCTCTTCCAGGCATTGGCGAAAGGATTTACCCAGGTGCGCATCATTCACGGCCGCGGCATCGGAGTGCAGCGCCAGATCGTGCAGCGGTTTCTGAGCAGCCATCCTGCCGTCATATGTTTCGAAGACACTCCGGATCGCGGCGCCACTCTGGTTCATCTCAACCTGCACCCTCGTTGAAGCGGTCATATTTGTCGTGCTGTTTCATGAGCCATCTGCCGAAAGAGATTAGAGTAACGGAAATTCTGTCTTTGTTGGCGGAATCGTTGCACGGGATGTTGGTATGCCCCATGACAGCCATGGCGGCGCGATCATCTCAGGCTATTCAAGGGAAAGAGTCACTGAAGTGGGCAACTGGCAGGGACTGGATCTCACTACCGCCATTCGAATCCTGGAGCACGCCGGCCGATCCGACCCGACCCGGCTCGACTTGGAGCCGCAGGCACAGATTCAGGCCCTCATCGATGCGCTCTGCGACCTGTCCATGCACGACGGGCTCACGGGGCTCGTCAATCCCACTTTCTTTCGCGCAGCCCTGGCAAGCGAAATCGACCGTGGTTCGCGAACCGGCCACACGTGCGGGGTAATGATGCTCGACCTGGATCGGTTCAAACTCGTCAACGACACCTATGGCCACCATGTGGGGGACTACGTCCTGAAAGCGGTCGCTATCCGGTTGAAAAAGTCGCTGCGCAGCATGGACTTGGCGGCCCGCATCGGAGGCGAAGAGTTCGCCGTCATGCTCCCGGAATGCACGCCAGAAGATGCTGTGCGCGCGGCGATACGGATTCACGGCCATCTTAACCCGCTTGTCGTTACTGCCGGAGAGCTGACGTTGAACGTAACCACGAGTGCCGGCCTGGTCTGGACCGAGCCGAGCATTGACGTTTCCCCCAAAATAATTCTGGCGCAGGCCGACGCCGAGCTCTACCGGGCCAAGCGATCAGGAAGGCAATACCTGGCTTATCCGGAGCTTATTCAAACCCGCGTGTCGGCGGCAGAGCAGGCTTCCATCGTCCTGCCCCGATTCGAGGAGGAATCTTATGAGCAATGAACAGCGCGGTCGCCGTTATGCGATCGTCAGCGGTAAGGGCGGGGTGGGAAAAACCGTAATCACCGCCAACCTCGCCGCCGCTTTCGCCTCCTCGGGACACCGTACTCTGGTGCTGGACGCCGATTTGGGCCTCGCCAACCTCGATGTCATTCTGGGGATCAATCCATCCGGCACCATACAGGACGTCCTGGCCGGCAATCTTACGCTCGAGGAAGTCCTGGTGCGCACTCGCGGCGGCTTCGATTTGCTGCCCGCCGGATCCGGCACGCTGGAAACGAACCTGCTGACTCCGGACCTGGCGACGGGCTTGAGTCAGTTGCTCGATAAGCTCGATACTCGTTATGACTCCATTCTTTTCGATGCCGGAGCAGGCATTGGCGAGGTCGTGCTGTTTTTCGCCCGGATGGCCGACGAAATCGTGCTCATAGTAACGCCGGAACCAACCTCTCTCATGGATGCATACGCAATGGTGAAGATTCTGGCACTGCGGTTCGGCTGCAGGGATTTCCGACTCGTGGTCAATCAGGCCGACCCTCATCACCCCGAACAAGCCGGCACGGTGATAGCCAACCATCTGCAGCAGGTCGTGTCGAGGTTCCTGTGTGTCGATGGTGGCCTTCCGATCCGTCTTCATTTCACGGGTTCCCTCCCTCTGGATCCCGCGGTCAGCAGGTCCGTCACCCGCCAGCGACTGCTCGCTGAGAATGACCCGCAAGCTCCGGTTGCGGCGATCATCACCCGCCTGGCCGAATCTCTCCAGACCGGGCTGCCGGGGCGCACGCAGGAGCATTGAATCACCTCGACCATCGTGAACCTGAAGGAGGCGGCTGCCTAGTAAGAAGGCGGCTGCCGGCGGGAGGCGAAGAATGTCCGCATCAGGAAACTGCATTCGCCTTCCAGGATGCCGGACATCACTTCAAACCTGTGATTGAGCTCGACCGCGCTCGCGAGGTGGAAGTGTGAGTCGAGAGAGCCCGCTTTCGGGTCGGTGGCCCCATAGATGACTTCCTCAACGCGGGCCTGGATCATGGCCCCGGCACACATGACGCAGGGCTCCACGGTCACAATCAGGATCGAGCCGGGCAGCCGGTAGTTCTTCATGTTTCGGGCTGCCTGGCGCAGAGCCAGGATTTCGGCGTGCGCCGAGGGATCGTGCAGATGTACGGAATGGTTGTGGCCGCGCCCGACAATCTTGTCGTTGATAAGCACGATGGCGCCCACCGGGATTTCACCCGCACTCTCGGCTTTGCGGGCCTCGGCGAGGGCCTCAAGCATCCACTGTTCCGCTGTGGCTCGTTCCATGCACCTCCTCTTGGACCGGGGCTTGATCTCAAGCTACCACAGGCAATTGGAATGCGTCAAATCGGCTCTGGTCATCCGGCGCGTCAAGCGACTGTGCTCGCATTACCACCCAAAACCATCACACACATAGAGAAATTTTTAACCTGGTTGAAATTTTCGATAGTCCGGAACTCTTGAAATCTGTATTCTAGAAAAAGAGGACATGGGCAGGCCCATTCCTGCCGGCTTTTGTAGGGGGTGCGAGGATGCAAGGCGAATCAGAGTGTGACGGAAAGATCAAGCTCGGATCTGTTCCGGAGAAAGTCTGCCAGCGCCTGGCGGGATTCCAGGGAAACTGGCTTGAATTCATCCCTGAAGAGAGTGCCATCATAGTGCGGCATGTGCAGCCGGGTGGATGCCCTGCCATCTCGGGTGTCCCCTGCGAGCTGATTTCCATGATCGACTCCATACCCGCAGAACAGAGGCAGGCAATGCCCGGCGGTGAGTTCTTCCTCAGGGACTCCGAAGGACAGATGCTGCGACTGATCGTCGAACGCGGTGACATCCGCATCCAGTGGCCGTGCCTGGACTATTCGAGAGCTGTGGCCGTCCCAACCGAAAGTATCAGGAATGATTTGAATCCACGCACCGCTCGTGTCAGGGGCTGGGCAAACTTCCTTGGGGCGCCCGACAGCGCCGGCCGCCTCCAGGCCTTTGTTGACGCCTTCGAGGGGCTCTACCCGGAGGGGAGCATGCCGGCGAGTCTTCGGCAGGATGGGTTTCATGTCGAGTTCCAGGATGTAAACGTCGGTCCCTCTGAACTGCTCAGCAAGCTGCTGGAACTGGCCGATCCGGCCGAGTCTCTGGACGCCCAGTTGGAAGTGAGCTCCTTTGTGCCCGGCGCCAGCGATGAAAACTTCAGGATCCTCGTCTGCCGAGGCCGTGCTCAGGCATTGCGGCCGTCGCTGTGGAGATAGAAGAAGCCATGGATTATTTCCTGACCGATGAGCAGAAAGAGATACGACGTTTGGCCCGGGAGATCGCCGAGAAGGAGATCCGGCCCATCGCTCCGCACTGTGACCGCAGCGGCGAATTCCCCTGGCCCATCGTCAAGCTGATGGCCGCGACCGACCTCTTCCGGGTGTTTATCGACGAGGCGTATGAGGGGATGGCGGGAAAGTCGGCCATCTTCAATATGGTGCTGGTCACCGAAGAGCTCTCGAGAGCCTGCGGCGGGATCGCTCTGAGTTTCGCCGGCACCGCCCTGGGAGCGCTCCCCATCATTATTGCGGGTGATGAGGGGCAGAAGAGGCGCTTCCTCCCCGACATTGCTGCCGGCAGAAAGTTGGCCGCGTTTGCGCTCACCGAGCCTCAAGCCGGCTCGGACGCCGGTGCCATCGCAACCGTCGCGCATCGGGACGGCGATTGCTATATCCTCAATGGGACCAAGCAGTGGGTCACCAACGGCGGCGAGGCGGAGCTCTATGCCGTCTTTGCGCTGACCAATCCCGGCAAGGGCCCCAGGGGTGCGTCCTGCATCGTGGTGGAAAAGGGAACCTCGGGCTTCGAATTCGGCAAGAAGGAAGACAAGATGGGAATTCGCGCATCGGCAACGCGCGAGCTGACCTTCCAGGATTGCCGGGTTCCGGTGGCAAACCGCCTGGGCCGCGAGGGAACCGGCTTCATCACCGCGATGAGGACGTTTGATTTGTCTCGCCCCGGGGTTGCAGCACAGGCGGTGGGCATCGCACAGGGGGCGCTCGACCTCGCATTGGAGTATGCCTGTACGCGCCGCCAGTTCGGCTCGCCGGTGTCGTCATTCCAGGGCCTGCGTTTCACGCTGGCCGACATGGCGGTGCGGGTGGAAGCAGCACGCGCGCTGACATACGCGGTGGCCCGCCATATCGACTCCGATCCTGACCAACGGCCGACAATGTATTCGGCGATGTCCAAGTGTTTCGCTTCGGACATGGCTGTGCAGGTCACGAGCGATGCCGTACAGATCTTCGGGGGCTACGGGTACATGCGGGACTACCCCATCGAAAAATATATGCGCGACGCCAAGATCACTCAGATCTACGAGGGCACAAATCAGATTCAGCGCGATGAAATCGGTAAAGCCCTGATCAGTTCGTTTCATGCCGCGCGCCCGCTGCGCACGATGCAGGCGTTGCAGTAACATGCCTCTGGCGCGGATCGCACAAAATTCGTGAAATTCCTTTCATGCATCCCGTGTTTGATGAGACACTCGTTCCCACATGAGGCGAACGATGCCGAATCGAGTGATGCCGATATCCTCTCGGTGGCTGCAAGCCGCGATATTGACCTACCTGGTCGGCTTCTGTGTGCTGGGTTTGCTCGCCTACCTCACCTATGCGCAAAAGCCCCCGATCCCAGGACGCGTCGTAAGCACCGGAGGCGAAACCCTCTTCACCCGCGCCGATGTCATGGCGGGGATGAATGTGTTTCAGCGCTATGGCCTCATGGAGTACGGCACGGTCTACGGCCACGGCGCTTACCTCGGCCCCGACTTTACGGCCGAGTATCTGCACAAGAGCGCGGAGTTCCTGATCAGCCGCTATCAGGAGGACCCGCTCGCCGGGCTGTCGCCCACGGTAAGAGTGCAGGCAGAGCTTCATGAGAACGCATATGACCCCATGATCGACAGCGTCCTCTGGAGCGATGCGCGCGTCCAGGCGCATCGCATGATGGAGAAATACTATCAAGCGCTATTCGCTGCGGGTGTGAGCAAGGGCGGGGCACAGGCAGCCTGGATCAAGGATCCTGAGCAGATTCGTCAATTGACCGCATTTTTCGCCTGGACTGCCTGGACCGGAACAGCCAACCGGCCGGGCCGGGCCGATTCCTACACCAACAATTGGCCCTCTGAACCGCTCGCCGGCAATTTCATCACTGCCGACGCGGTTACCTGGAGCGCCATTTCCATCATCGGGCTGCTGGGCGGCACGGGCCTGGTGCTCTTTTTTTTCGGCCGCTACGACTGGCTCGGTTGGGGCGGTGAACGCCTTCAGGTGGACTTTCGTCCGGTGGAAGAGGTCAGCCTGGCACCCGCCCAGCGAGCCGTCGTCTGGTTTCTCGCGGTAACTTCCCTGCTTTTCCTGATCCAGACATTCTGCGGCGGGCTGGTCGCGCACTACCGGGCGGAGCCGGGCAACTTCTTCGGCCTGGACATCTCCCGTCTCCTGCCCTACAACATCGCCCGCACCTGGCATTTGCAGCTCGCCATCTTCTGGGTCTCGACGTCCTACCTCGCCACCGGCATTTTCATGGTGCCTCTGGTCGCGGGCCACGAGCCGCGCGGCCAAACCCGGCTGGCGCTGGCTCTGCTCGCCGCCTTGGCGACTGTCGTCTTCGGCAGCCTGGCAGGCGAGTACGCGGGCGTCAAGGGTTGGCTGGGAACGGGCCAGTGGTTCTGGCTCGGACACCAGGGCTGGGAGTACCTCGATCTCGGCCGCGTGTGGCAGGTGCTGCTGGTCATAGGTCTGTTTTTCTGGGTTTTGATCCTGGCCCGAGGCTTGAGGCGGACGCTTCGGGATCAGCACTATGGCAACATGCCCTGGCTGCTGTTCTACGCAGCGCTGGCAATCCCTGTCTTCTATGCTGTCGGCCTGCTGACCGGTCCCAAGACGAGCTTCGTTGTCAACGACTTTTGGCGTTTCTGGGTGGTTCATCTCTGGGTCGAGGACTTCATGGAGCTCTTCACCACCGTGGTGGTGGCCTACATGTTTGTTCTGCTGGGAGCGGTGCGCCAGACAACCGCGCTGCGCATCATCTACCTCGACGTAATTCTCTATTCGATCGGCGGAGTCGTGGGCACGATGCACCATCTCTACTTCAGCGGCACGCCGCCGGTCCACATGGCTCTGGGCGCCACCTTTTCCGCTCTTGAAGTCATTCCTCTGGTTCTGCTCACCCTCGAAGCATGGGGTTTCATGAGGTCCGGAGCGCAGTCGGCCGTAGCTGGCCGGCAACTGCATCGCTGGGCGATATGGTTCCTGGTGTCGGTAGGGGTCTGGAACTTCTTCGGTGCAGGGGTGTTTGGTTTCCTTATCAACCTCCCGGTGGTGAGCTATTACGAAATCGGAACCAACCTGACCGCCAACCACGGCCACACTGCCATGATGGGCGTCTATGGCATGCTCGCGATCGGCCTGCTTCTCTTCTGCCTGCGTTACCTGATGCGGACAGACAAATGGAGCGACCGCGCTGCCCAGCTCTCCTTCTGGTCGCTCAACATCGGCCTGGTCTGGATGGCTTTTTTCAATCTTTTCCCGGTCGGGATTGTCCAGCTTCACGACGCCGTAAGCAACGGCTATTGGCACGCGCGGAGCCTTGACTTCATCATGAGACAATGGGTGCACGCGCTGGAGTGGATGCGGCTGCCCGGCGATCTCCTGTTCATCACCGGCGGAGCCATTCCCATCTGCTGGCTATGTATGCGGGCGCTGCGCTATCGCAACCCGAAGCATAGCGAGGACGGGACCGATCCTCCCGCCCAGCTGTTTGCGGTTGCACAGAACCCGGAGAGTCGCAGGTGAAGTCCGGAGACTTGAGCCCGGTTTTGAAAATAGTGGGCAATGAGCGATCGCACGGCGCTTGCGCACCGATGCATCAGTTCTGCATAGGCACTCTCGTCTCCGGCAAGGGTGCGCCCGACTAGAGTTTCATCAGAGGTTGCCTCGGATTCGACCATGGAAATGAGCCACGGGCCGGGGAGAGCCGTTCCCCCCGGCCTTGGACTCAAGGATCTACTGGCCAGCGGTTTTTTTGTCAAGCCGATTCAGGAAACTCTGAAGGCGCTGATCCATTTTGTCGTGCCTCTGCTGGAGTTGTGTCAGCTGGTCCTGAGTCAGGATCGGCTTGATTCCCGCCCATAGCGTGCTCCTCAACAAAACGGCATCCAACTCAGTCTTGGAAACCCCCTGGGAGAGACTTGTCAGGGTTGCCTGGTCGGCTCCGTTAAAGAGAGCGTCACTTAATCTCTCTGAGCCGGCAAACCACTCGTCCGGCTGTTTCAATGGCTAAGATGGTATTGAGGAGCGCAAGGTTACAGTCGCATCCAGGATTGTCGAAAAATGGTCGATCTATGTGTTCGTTTCGGTTGACAGGCTGATCTTGAACTGTTATACCCAACTTCTGAAGGTGTTTCCTGATTCGAAGCCCTTTGCGTCGCAAGGAGTTGATAGAAATGTCGGATGATGGCAGTCACCCAAAAAGCGGGGAGTTATGCTAACCGGCCTGACTCGCGGACGATGACCGTCCCCGCCTCCGTCAGGCCCATTGGCCTGAGGCAGAAGCGGATCAAAGCCCCCCGGCTTTCCTCCTTTCTCGCCCCTCTCTCCCCTATGAATTGATTGAGCCTGCGGTCCCAACCGCGGGAAGGCGCGATCGCAAGACGCGCCCAAAAGAAAGTGGTCCCATGACCGAGAGAGGGAGCGGCCCATGTACTGGATCAGCAAGACCTTTCATCTCCTGACCCGCCTGCAGCGACGCACTCTTATCTTCCTGGCCGTGCTCGGTCCGGGCATC
The DNA here is from genome assembly GCA_020072565.1 of Terriglobia bacterium. Classification (NCBI taxonomy): domain Bacteria; kingdom Pseudomonadati; phylum Acidobacteriota; class Terriglobia; species Terriglobia bacterium. The sequence goes on along the minus strand of JAIQGI010000027.1, from coordinate 36,041 downwards.
ATCACGATGGTCGCCGATAACGATGCCGGTGGCATATCCACCTACGCAGTAACCGGCTCCAAGTACGGATTCAGCCTGCTTTGGATCTTTTTTATCCTGGTCCCAATGGCTTATTGCGTTCAGGAGATGACTGTCCGTCTCGGGGCCGTCACCAAGCGCGGACATGCTGAGGCCATCTTTGAGGGATTCGGCAGCTTTTGGGGCTGGTTTTCGCTGATCGACCTCGCGATCGTGAACTGGCTGACGCTGGTGACCGAGTTCATCGGGATGACGGCGGCGATGAGTCTGTTCGGTATTCCTCCTTGGCTGACCTTCATCGCCATCACCATGCTTTTGTTTGTGGTGGTCGTCTCCGGGCGCTATTGGACTTTTGAAAAAGTGACTCTCCTCTTTTGCGCCTTCAACCTTGTCTATATCCCTGCCGCCTTCTGGGCGATGAAAACGCCGACGGCACCGGCTTGGAGCGCCGTCGCCCATGGCCTGCTGGTGCCCACGCTGGCGACCGGCCTCACCGGTGAGCTTCTGTTCATTATCCTGGCCAACATCGGCACGACGATCACGCCTTGGCAGATCTTTTTCCAGCAGAGTTCGGTAGTGGACAAGGGACTGGATCTGCACGACATCGGATTCGGCAAGGTGGACACTTTCGCGGGCTCGCTGGTAACCTGTATTGTCGCGGCTTTCATCATCATAGCGACCGGTGCTGCATTCCACTTCCACCAGCCGCCTATTGTCGTCGAGGACGCCCAACAGACGGCCCAGGCGCTTGTGCCTCTGCTCCCTCACGGACAAGGGGAACTCGCACGCACGCTCTTTGCGGTCGGCCTGTTCGACGCAGGCTTTCTGGGAGCCCTGTGTATCTCGCTTTCCACTTCCTGGGCGGTGGGTGAGGTGTTCGGCTGGGCCCACTCGCTCAACAAGAAGATAAAAGAGGCCCCATGGTTTTACGGGATTTACCTCTTCATGCTCCTCACCTCCGGAGCCGTCGTTTTGATTCCCGGCGCACCGCTTATCACCATTACCATGTTTGTCCAAGTGGTCGCAGTCACTCTGCTCCCGTCAGCACTCGTGTTCCTGATCCTGATTCTGAACTCCAGGGATTTCATGGGCGACCGGGTAAACACGCGGGCGCAGAACATCGTCAACTGGAGCATTGTGTTATTCGTCACGATCATGTCCACTCTCTTCGCAATCAGCACGCTTTTCCCCAACTGGTTCCGGACTGCTGGATAGGAGGCTGCCATGTCTGCAGTGTCAAACAACTCGGTTCAGAGAATCCTGGATCTCCCGCCCGGCATCGCAAACTTCCGGTTTCTCTACTACGCCGAATTGATTAAGCGTCCGGTGTGCGTCGGAAAGATCACCGATCGCCTGGGCAAGCTGACGGATCTGGTGTTTGTCATCAAAGAGCCTTATCCGGAGGCAGTCGGTATCTACCTGGAGTTCGGCTGGGGCAAGCCGACCCAATTCATACCATGGGCGCGGGTGATCAAGGTGGAGGATGACGCCATCTTCGTCCAGCCGCCGGAACAAGGGGAGGCCTACCCGCCCTTTGTGGATCAACCCGGCTGGATCATGCTGGGCAACCATCTTCTTGGGCGCACGATCCTGGACATGGACGGCCGGCGCACGGAAGTAGTGAACGACGTGCATCTGCTCGAGGCCAAGGGCCAGTTGTTGCTGATCCATGTCGACACTTCGTTCAACGGATTCCTGCGTCGCCTGGGTCTTCGAGGCCGGCGCTGGGTCAAGGAGGATCTGATTTCGTGGAAGTACGTTCAGCCGCTCTCCGTGGAGGATGCAGTCAAGACCGACAAAGTATCCCTCTCGGTCACGCGCAGTCAGCTCAAAGAACTCCCGAGCGAGGACCTCGCCGATGCGCTGGAAGAACTGAGCGGACAGGAGCAGCAGGCGCTCTTCTCGGCCCTCGATTCGGAAAAAGCCGCCGAAACCCTGATCGAGGCGGAGCCGCGCGCCCAGCGCCAGTTGATTTCCGCCCTGCGCCGGGAGCGTGCCGGCCAGATCCTCGGGGAGATGTCTGTCGCGCAGCTTGCGAAATTGCTCGCCGTGCTGCCTCACGACCACATGATGACCATGCTCGAGCTGCTGCCCCCCGAAAGTGCCGCGCGTATCCGGGCGATCTTGTCCGAACAGGAGGCCCAGGCCCGCAGCCTCATGGACTCGAACTATCTCGCCTTCTCTCCCACGACGAAGGTGGGCGATGTCTTGCGTACCATGCGAGAATCCGGGCTTGACCGACAGGCCATTTCCTACTGCTACGTAGTGGGCGAAGACACACGATCGCTCCTGGGAGTCGTCGATGTTCGCGAGTTGCTGCTGGCGACTGACCAGCAAGGCCTCGCTGAAATCATGACCTCGCCGGTGGTGACAGCGGAGGCGGACGACATCCAGGAAGACCTTGCGGAGATCTTCGCCAAATACCACCTGCGGATGATCCCCGTGGTAGACACAGAGGACCATTTGTTGGGCGTTATCCGTTACAACGATCTGATGAAAGGGGCTGTGAAGGTCTAGACGGATTTTGGATTTGAGTCCATCCAATCCAAAATCCGGCATCCAAAATCCAGGATGATCATGAGGGATTACATGCCAAGAATAAAGATGACTCCGATGGTGCGTTTTGCGCTTTATTTCCTGCGAATCTACCTGATCGTCCTGTTTGCGCTGGTGGTGTTTCGATTCCTGCAGATCTTCCGGTAGGCCCCACAGTTCCGGGTGATGATTGGAGGGAGAGTTTCAGATGCGCAATTCCACCGGCTCATTCACGGGGACTCCGGCCGCTACCGTTTGCACGCACCCGCCGGTGCCCCGCCACCAGCCATGGAAGTGCTGCGACAATTCGGGACAACGTACGCTAAGCGGGCTCCAGCCCGGTCTCACATCGCCGGCGAGGTCGACCAGAACGCTTCGCGTGTCCCGGCGCAAGCCCTCGCGCAGGCATTTGAGCGCACTCTCTTTGGCGCTCCATATCAACGTAGCCAGGAGCGGCTGCTCCCCGGAGGGGGCATTCTTCATCAGCAATTTTTCTTCATCGCAGAAATAATCTTCAAGAAAGGCGACCTCACGCAGTTGCACTTCCTCGAGGTCGCAGCCGAGCGCGATGCCCGCCCGTGCGAGCACGCACAGTCCCCGCCCGTTGCTGTGGCTGAGTGCGAGCGATACGGGGGCAGGCAGGTCTCCCCAGAAAGCCTCGGGGGCGCCATCGGGCGCGGTGCGCAGCTCGATTGCCCGATAATCGGGAGCATCCCGCCCTGTCTGGATCATTAGGGATCGCAGCGCCTGTTTGGCGGTCCATCGGCCGAGGAGCCAGTCGCTGTGGCGCTTGGGAAATCGCAGGCGGGCAGCGCGGGCACGCTCGCCTGCGGTCAGCCAACCTTCGTTCGCGGCCATGTCTGCGAGCGTCTGAGTCAGGAAATATACAGTGCAGTATTCCATGGGCAAAACCAACCGCAGAGGAATGACCATCAACGCCGCGTGAAAAGGCGTTCATTCGCGTTCATCTGCGGTTGAATGTCTCAGCGCATGGCGGCCCGCAGCGGCTTCAGCAGGGAGTCCTCGACGGGGTCCGGCAACTCCATGGTGTGGTAGCCGCTCAGCGCCAGCCAGACATTCCCCTTTTGGTCCACCACGCGTGCGTCGAAGCCGCCGTCCTCATTAGGAGTCACGACCGAATGAAGTTTCGCCGGATCAGTTTCCGACGGTTTGTGGATACGGAGACGGTCGACGCGGTAAGGCAGCCCCATCCGGGCTTTGGTCGCCAACTCCCACATGCCGGCGGTCTGGAAGCACAGCTCGATCAGCCGTGGCGAGACCAGCATCGGCAGATCGTCCGGTTCATGGTTCGCGGGCAGATTCGATGCATACAGGCCCACCACTTCTTTGCCCGCCCGCCAGGAACTCTCGACCACCTGGTACGCCGGGCCATGGAAATAGAGCCGATAGATATCGGCGGCCTTCACCTTGTTCCCATTGTCCGGCCCCACCGCGGTTTTCTGTTTCTCAGGCTGCGAGGGAGTCGTCACCAGCCGTACTCGCGCCGTGAAGTGGGTCGTGATCTCCGGTTCCGTCTGCCCGTGGAGCACGCGGGAGCCGATGAGCTTGCAGTCGGCCACTATGTCTCCACCATCCGTTGTGAAGTCCGCACGCAGCCTCACGGTGCGCGGTTGAGACCGGTAGAATTTGAAGGGAGAGAGGAATTTCACATCCTCGATCGCGCCGATGTGCCGCTCCGGAAAAACGATCCTGGCCGCCTCCGCCAGCGCCTCGATGCCCATCACACCGGGGAGCACGGGAGTGCCGTTGATCTGATGATCGTACAGAAACGGTTGTCTGGCCGGATCCAGAGTGGTCTCGACCGTCAGGCCGGTGTAAAGTCCCATGCCGATCACCGTGGCGGTCATGAGGCCCGGTCCGGCGTCCCTCCAACCGCCCCTGGCCGTATCGAGTCCGCCGCTTTCATCGAACTCCTTCAACATGATGCCCAGGTTCTGTGCGACGACGACTTCCCCAAGCCCGCCGGCGGTCAGTTCGCGGCGAATAAAGGGAATACCGGCCTCCGGCGCGAGCATGTCGATGCCGGCCTGCTTCATCACCGCCGGGATCGATCCGCGCGCTGCCATGCCGATGCCGCTCCAGGCGGTCCAGTCGATCGCGATGCCGCGGGTCTTGGGCCGCGTCGTGCGGAAGTTTGAGATGCTCTTGCAGAGTAGGTCGTTGGCGGCGCTGTAATCTGTTTGTCCGCCGTTACCGAAGCGCCCGGCGATGGAACTGAAGACCACCGCCGCCCCCAGGGGCAGGCCGCCGAGATGGGACAGGAGGTTGAACCAGCCGTCGCTCTTGACATCGAAGACCAGGTCGAACTCCCCAGGCTTCTTGTCTGGCAGCAGATGGCTCACTTCGACGCCTGCCGCGTGCAGCATCACGTCGACACGGCCGCTGGTGCCCGCGACTTCCTTCATCACCGCTGCGACACCCGCAGCATCGAGCAGGTTGACGCTGTAATAATGAGCGACGCCCCCGGCCTTCTTCACGGCTTCGAGAGCGACGAGCGCCGCGTGCGAGCGCTCCAGAACCGCCATTTCCTTTTCGACCCGCGCCGGGGTGGCACGTTCCCCGCGTGCTTTGAGCCGCGCGAAAATATCTCGTTTCAAGCCTTCCTTGTCCGTGGCGAACCGTTGCAGGTCGGAGTTCGCAGGATCAGGCGCCGGCGCGAGGTCGAGCAGGTGGAAAGTCCCACCCGATGCCGCAGCTAAATCGGCCGTGATCGCGGAGACAATGCTCCCGGCGGCTCCGGTGACCAGGAAGACGGTGTCTTTGCCGAGGGCCATCCCGGATACCTCATTGCCCAGAGATTTTTCCTCCAGCCCGATCGTCCAGCGATATCCGTTCCGGCAACCGACTTCCACGGCTCCTGAATCCCGGAGTGTTTCCTCTATCAACACCTCGGCCAAGGCGGTTGTTTTCCGGCTCGGTTCGAAGTCGACTGCTTTGACAAGCGCATCCCCCTTCTCGCGCTTGAACGCCTTGGTGAACCCGGTGACACATCCGCCGAGCGGGGCAACGGCGCCGGCTTCATCATAGCCGTGGAGCCCCCCGAGCCGCGTTGCGGAGACCAAAAACGTCCCGCACGGCCCCACCTGATCATACAGGGCACGCATGGCCGCATAGAGAAGCTTGACCCTCACGCGCGTGGCCTCGCGCCAGGCGGCAAGCTCCATCGTGGCGACATCTCCTTCGTAATCCAGTGCCGGCAGCCAGTAGACACCTTGAATCGGACCTTTTGCTTTCCATTCTTCCAGGCGGCGGGTCAAAGTGTCCGCATCCGGAGCATCGCTTACCAGGAGCACCTGCGCGCCGAGCTTCTCGAGCTTGGCGGTGAGTGCTTTGGCGACGCCGCCTTGATCGGACATGACCACCACTCGACTATCCGGCGTCAGCTCTACGCCGGTTGCCTTGCACAGGTCGAACGCAGGTCGAAGACGGGGAATCGGAATCCGCCGCGGGAGCGCAACGGCCGCTCCCATGTTCCCGACAATCGCCTGCGCACCGGCACCCACTCGAGTCGATGCGGGAGCGGACGGAGTCGGCGCGCCCGGCGAGCGAACCGGTCCCTGCTTGAGATCGGGACGGCGGTCATAGACAAACTGAATGGTGTGCATCAAGGTGGGGAAATCCCGCAGCTTCAGCGTATCGTCGCGCGGGATGTCGTAAGCGGCGCGGATGGCCGCGAACATCTCGGCTTGCTTGACCGTGTCAATGCCCAGATCGGCTTCGAGATCAAGATCGGGGTCGAGCATGTCGGGCGGATAACCTGTTTTTTGAGCAATGATCTCCAGAACCCTGTCCTTGACCGGATCATCGGCAGGCCCCCCTGGTGCAGGGGTCGGAGCGATCACGGCCGCCGCTGGGGAAGCCGCAGCGGGGGCCGGTGCCACCGCCGGCCTGAGATCAGGCCTGCGGTCGTAGACAAACTGGATCGTGTGCTTCAGTGTCGGGAAGTCACGCAGCTTGAGCGTATCGTCGCGTGGAATGTCATACGCGGCGCGGATAGCCGCAAACATCTCCGCTTGCTTGACCGTGTCGATCCCGAGATCGGCTTCGAGATCCAGATCGAGGTCGAGCATGTCGGGGGGGTAGCCGGTCTTTTCGGCGATGATCTGAAGAACTCTGGCTCGTACCCCATCCTCCTCCGGTGCAGGGGGAGAAACGGGAGCCACGGCGGCGGTCACATGTGCTGCAGTAGTTGAAGGCGGGGTCGGGACCGCCGCAGGCGCCTTCAGGTCCGGCCTGCGGTCGTAAACGAACTGGACTGCATGCCCCAATGTGGGAAAGTCGCGGAGCTTCAGCGCATCGTCGCGCGGGATGTCGTAGGCGGCGCGAATGGCCGTGAACATCTCGGCCTGCTTGACCGTGTCGATGCCGAGATCGGCTTCCAAATCGAGATCCGGGTCGAGCATGTCCGGCGGATAGCCGGTCTTCTCGGCGATGATCGCCATGACCTTATCCCTGACAGGATCCTGAACCGGCTCCGAGGCCGTTCCCATGGGGGCCGCGACCGGCGCTGCCGGAGCCGCAGAACCGGCTGTCCTGACAGCAGCCTTCAGATCCGGACGGCGATCGTAAACGAACTTGACCGCGTGGGCGAGCGTCGGAAAGTCGCGCAGTTTCAGGGCGTCATCGCGTGGGATGCCATATGCCGCGCGGATGGCTGAGAACATTTCCGCTTGCTTGACGGTGTCGATACCGAGGTCAGCCTCCAGGTCGAGATCCAGGTCGAGCATATCCGGCGGATAGCCGGTCTTCTCGGAAATGATGCGCATCACCTCCACATGGACAGGATCCAGCGCCGTGCCGGAAGCGACCGGGGTCGGCTGCGGCATCGACGATGGTTGTGCCGGTGCGGGCGCGACTGCAGGCTGAGGAGTGGACATCACCGCTGCCGGTTGGGGAGCCACCACAACGGGCATCAGGCCATTGGCGGCGGCCTTGGTGGGTGCCTCCACAGGGGCGCTTGCAGCAAGGGCCGCCGGGCCCTGATCCCTGATTCTCAGGGTGCGCTGCGCCACCTCGAGCTCGGGCGATTCCATACCGCTGACACGCTTCATCCAGTTGCGCCAGGCATCTTCATCTGTGACACGATAGCCGAAGCCCAGAGCATCGGGGCTCCGGCGACGCCCGTCCGCGGTCGGCGTCCAGCGCGAAAGGGTCATGCAGATCTGGGAGCCGAAGCCGGCTCCCAGCCGCAGCGCGTACTGCACCGGGTAATACCCGCCCTTGGAGAGGTTCAACATGCCCAGCTCAGGATCCACCTCCTTGAAGTTCGGCACCGGGGGAACGATCCCGGTTTCCAGGATCTTGACGCCGACAACGTCCTCGACACCGACGGCCATCGGATGGCCCGTGGCGCCCTTGGTGTTGGCCACGATGATCTTGTCCGCAGCTCCCTTGAACACATGGCGCAGAGCGAAAACTTCAGCCGAGGCGCTGCCGCCGCGGGCCGGAGTGTACGTTTCATGCGACACGAACACGGTCTGCGGCGCGATCTCAAAGCGGCTGATGCCCCACTGGGCTTCGACCTCGGAGATCAGTTTTTCCATGACCTGGCAGATGTGCGCGACATCGAGACGGGTGCCGTGATAGGCGCTGTTGGCCGCCACGGAGCCGAGCACCTCGCAGATGGGCTGCAATCCACGCTCGTGCGCCGACTCCAGACTTTCGACAACCATGGCCGACGCACCCATTCCGATAATCAATCCGTGCCGCCGGCGATCGAAGGGGGTCGCAGCCTCCTCGACGATCTCGTCCGTAGCAGCCGCGCCCGACGCCAGAAAGCCCGAGCCGAACCACCCCATCAGGTTGTCGGAAGTAATGTCATCGGCTGAGATGACGATAACGCGGCGGCATCGCCCCGTCTGGATCCAATCCGACGCGAGGGCGACAGCCTGGGTGCCGCTGGCACAGGCAGCGTTTGTGGACGTGTTGGGTCCGCGCGCGCCGATATACTCGGCAAACTGGGAGTGTCCCATCGAGAGGACGCGGAACAGGAATCGCCGGTCAAACACATACGGCTTTTCTTCGATTTCGGTCCGGAGTTCAGCAATGCGTTGGTCGAGCTCTTTGACGAGGCCGTTGCCCGGGGCGGCGAGATCAAGCGCCCTGGCTCGCAGGCTGACCAGATCCTTCAGGCGCGCTTGGCGGATGCGGTCCTGATAGAAGCCGGAAATGATCTCTTCGTAGGAATCGTAACCCGGGAACGCGGACGTGAAGAGCACGCCGGTGTCATCGCGCATCTCGTCGGGGAGCCCCCAGCGGTCTGGAAGCATGGTCCCCTTGGTAGTGGTCCTGTAACGCATCACCAGCGGGATACCTGCGTCGCGCAGCGCGTCGATCCCCGCCGCAATGGCGAGCCGGGTGACGTTGTCGAGAGCAGCCAGCCGGTCCTCGGGGAAGCCGAAATCGCGGACCAGGTCAAGATCTCTGGCGCGCGCGGCGAGCTTGATGACGTCGTCGAGGCTTTCGATGGACTCGAATCTTCCCTCGCCCGCTTCGCTTTTCACCAGCCGGATGATGTTCTTCTCGACCATGGCATGGCGTAACCGCATGGGAACCGGATCGATGAACTGCCCGCCCCGCAGGATGCGGTCGATGTTGGAGTCATCAAACACCCGATCCACTCCCGGCAGTCCCAGAGAAGCACCGGTGATGCAGATCCGCGCCGGACTCCGTGACGGCGCGGAGCCCGAATAGATCTGGAAACCACGGTCGAGAAAGTCGGCGAAAAGGTGCCCAAGCTGGAGGTAGCGATCCGCAGCGGGCTGCGCAGCCGCAGGGGCGGGGGCAGGTGCAGAGGATTGAACCGCTCTTAGCTGTGGCTGGGGGTCGGGAGCCGGAGCCGATTCACTGCTCACAGCCGGTGCGGGAGTGCCCAGCCGGACCTCAGGCGCTGCCTGCGGCAGGACCGCGGCGCGCGACCCGGCAAGGCCCAGGCCGGCCGCATACAAACCGCACAGGGCCAGATTGAGCGAGGCCGCCTCTCCGATTCTCGGGTGGTTGGTGAAAAGTGAGACCACGCCTTCGCGGTCGCCGAGCACATCCTCAACAAAACCGTAGAGCACGCGCTTGGGACCGACTTCAACAAACACCCGGGCACCCGCCTGGTACAGGGTGTTCAGTCCCTTGACGAACTGAACCGGCGAAGCGACCTGCTTTCCAAGCAGATCGATCATCTCCGGAACTGCACCCGGCTCCATCGGATAGAAGGTGCCGGTAACGTTGGCGATGATGGGGATCGTCGGCGGCTGCAGATTCATGCCGCGCAAAACCTCGGCCAGAGATTCACTGGCCGGAGCGACAATTCTGGTGTGGAACGCATGGCTGACCTGGAGCTGCTGTGCCCGGTAGCCGGCCGCGCGCACCGCTTCCATAGCCTTCACCACCGACGTGGTGGCACCGCCGATTACGGCCTCCTTCGTACTGTTGATGTTGGCGATCACCACGTACCCCTCGATGGTGGAGAGGATCTTCTCGATCTCATCGGTCGGGCCGAAAACCGCCGCCATGACGCCGTTATCCTCGAGCGCGCATTTAGTCATCTCGTTGCCGCGGGCACTGACCGCCCGCAGGGCTTCCTCGAAAGATATCGCGCCGGATGCTACCAGAGCGCCGTATTCGCCCAGGCTGTGCCCCATCACCATGTCAGGAAAGATGCCGTAGGCCCCGAGCATGCGGGCCAGCGCAGTCTCCGTTGCCAGCACGGCAGGTTGGGTGATGGCCGTCTGTTTCAGATCTTGTTCCGCGCGCGCGAGCGCTTCCCCGTCGGCTTCATCGAGATAGATGCAGTCGCTCAGCTTCTTGTCGAGCAACGGCTGCATGACGCGATCGGCGGAGACGAATGTCTCCGCAACGATGGGCTCTCCGGCCCGCAGCGACTTGAGCATGTTGACGTACTGAGAACCTTGTCCTGCAAATAGAAACGCCACTTTGGGCGCCGGGCCGTTCCCCAGGAATATGCCCTTGGCACGCAACGCTTTCCAGCGGCCGGCCTGATTCTCCTCAAACGCCTTGAGCGCCTTGGCGCACTTGTCGGCAAGATCGGCCGCGTCCGCATAATCGATCGCCAGGCGCACCGCCGCCCGCAGATCGGATTCTCCAGGAGGCGCCGGCGCAGGGGCTCTTCCCGCTTCGGCCTCGCGCCGCGTCGCCCGCAGCCGGGCGATAACCGCGGCTTCCGAGTCGGCACCGATCAGGAGCGCGCCGCGCAAGGGAGTCTTCGCTTCCGGTTTGTCCGGTCGCCAGTTCATGGCGGGGACCGAAACCTTCAGTTTCCCGTCGACCTCGATCCGGCCCGGGATGTACTCCTCCAAAACCGTGTGGAAGTTGGTCCCGCCGAAACCGAAGGCGCTCACGCCGGCCTGGCGCACGGCGTCTTTGTCGACATCCCATGGCTTCAGGCGTGTGTTGACATAAAAGGGCGATCGGGAAAAGTCGATATCCGGATTCGGTCTCTGAAAATTGACGCTCGGCGGCAGCATCTTCTCGTGCAACGCGAACATCGCTTTCAGGATGCCGGCAGAGCCCGCGGCACCTTTGAGGTGACCGATGTTTGACTTCACCGAACCAAGGGCAACGGAGCCGGCAGGCAGACCGAATTCTGCAAATGCATCAGTCAGGCTCTGAACTTCAACAACATCCCCCACGACAGTTGAGGTGCCATGACCTTCCATCAGGCCTCCGGCACAGGGCTTGACACCGGCGTTGTACCAGGCGCGCCGGACGCTGAGTTTCTGGCCGATAGGGTTGGGTGCAGTAATGCCTTTGCCTCTGCCGTCGCTCGACCCTCCCAGGCCACGGATCACAGCATAAATCCGGTCTCCGTCGCGCTCCGCATCGCCCAGTCTTTTCAGCAGAAAAGTCACAGCTCCCTCACCCATTACGAAGCCATCGGCGCCGAAGGCATACGGGCGTGACCCGGTCGCAGAAAGTGCGCCGATCTTGCAAAACTTCACGAACGTGGAGGGGCTCATGTTGGCGTCGACGCCCCCTGTCAGCACCGCATCATAGTCGCGTTCCACCAGTCCACCCACGGCGGCGCTGAGAGCCGCCATCGCGGAAGCGCAGGCGGCGTCCACGACAAAGTTGGGTCCCTTGAAATCGTAGAGTGCCGCGATGCGCCCGGCGATGATATTGGCAAGCTCTCCAGGCATCGTGTCCTCGGTGATCTCGGGGAGCCGCCTGCCGATTGCCGCACGCAGTTGTTCCAGGATCGCCTTGCGCGCATCGGCGGGCAAAACCGTAAATCCGGGCGTGCGGGCCAGTTCGTGGGCATAGTCCGAGAACAGGACGCGTGCAGCCGAATAGAGGTGGGCATCGCCGGCCATGGCGTTGCCGAGAATGACGGCGGTCCGCTCCGCATCGAGGGGGCGGTTGGGGTACCCGTAATCAGCCAGCGCTTCACGGACCGTCACGATGGCCCACTTCTGGGTGAGATCCATGGCGTCGCTGACCCGAGGGGGTATCGGCATGCGCCACTTCAGGGGATCCCATTCCCATTCGCGCACCCAGCCGCCGATCTTGGAATAGGTCTTATCAGGGGCTTTGGGGTCGGCGTCATAATAGAGCTCCGGATTCCATCGGTCTGGTCGCACCTCGGCGATGCTGTAGCGTCCTTCCTTGATGTTCTGCCAGAATTTGCGCGCGTTGGGCGCATCGGGCAGAACCGCTCCCACGCCGACAATTGCGACTGCTCTGTGTGCCGATACCTTCATTACGTTCCACTCCCTCCGGACATTAATGTATTGCTGCTGCAGTTCGGCCTCTTCCGGATCGGCGGCTGCAGTCGGGATGGGTGATCTTCTGGAGTGTCAGCCTGCCGGATTGTCCCGACCACATCCTTGCAGAACAAATCAGCCAATTCCGGTGCAAATCCCCAGCGCCCCGATCACCTGGGAAAAAACCAGTGTTGTCTCAGGCAGAGGTTCGCCCGTACAGAACGTCGGCAACATGGTCCATATCCTGAATGAGGCCGGCTTGCGCACGGTAGAGCGCAGGCAGGTCCATTTTGTTTTCGAGGTCGGAAACCTCCCTGTCCTGCAGGCCCGCAGCACCCACGATCCAGCGCATCCCCTCGGAAGCCAGCTTGATCGACGCCTCCCGGGCAAAGATCCGGCTCATTGCTGCGAGGGCCCCCGGGCTGAAGCGGGTGTTGCCCTTTTCATTCAAGCCGCCTGCCGAGGCACGGGCCGCGCGTCTGGCCAGGCTGCCGGCGCACTCCGCATAGGAGATCAACTCGCCCAGGCGGAAGAGGACGTGTTGGTGCCGCGTCAGTCTGTGGATCCGCGCCGTTTCCAGGAGCTCGGCAAGCGCGTGGAGACAGCGTCCGGCAATTCCGGCTCCGACCGTCGGATGCTGCGCCTGCAGGTCCTCGACTCCACGGGCCACATCATGATAATACTGGCCGTGGGTCTTCAGGTGCGACTGCCAGCGGTCCCGGCAGACGGTCATCTCCATGATCTCGGAAGTCCCCTCATAGATCGTGGTGATGCGCGCGTCGCGCTTGATTTTTTCGACGACGTACTCCCTGGTATAACCATAACCGCCAAGCGCCTGGATACTGGCATCGGCGGCAAGATTGCCCGCTTCCGTAGCCAGATACTTGGAAATGGCCCCCTCCGTGTTCAGGTTGCCGCCGCCGTCAATGCGCTCCGCGGTCTCCTCGATGTAGGAACGGGCGGCTTCCAGACGCGCCACGTGGGGGACGATGAGCTTATGGGTGTACCCTTGTTTTTCGGATAGCGGCGTGCCTCCCTGAATGCGGCCCATGGAATACGGTATGGCGCGATCGAGTGCCGACCAGCCCGCACCCAGACCGAAAGCAGCCACCATCAGGCGGGTGTACCCGAACACCAGCTGAGCCTGGATGAGCCCCATTCCCTCCTGATTGCCCAACAGACGTTCGGCATCCACATAAACATCCTCGAGAGAGACCGTGGCTGTGTTGCTGGAACGGATGCCGTGTTTGTCCTCGGGCTTGCCGTGCCCCAAGCCTTGCGTCCCCTTCTCGACAACAAACCAACTGGGCCCGCCCGGCGTGAGGGCAAGCACGCTGTAAAGGTCGGCAACGCCGCCGTTGCTGATCCATTGTTTGTTGCCGTTGATCCTGTAGCCGACAACCGTGCTGTCGGCCAGCACCGGAGTAGCGGTCGTGCGCAAGGCGCCAAGGTCGCTCCCCGCCTCCGGCTCGGTAGCGCCGTAGGCCATGAGCAATCCCTCACGGGCAATGCGGGTCAGCCATTTTTTCTTCTGCTCGTGCGTTCCTCCGAAAATGATCGGATCGCTCCCCAGGAACGTAGCCAGCACGCCGGTGGCCAGACCGAGGTCGATGCGCGCCATCTCTTCGCAAATCCGGTAAACATCGAATGCGCCGCCTCCCATTCCCTCGAACTCCTCAGGGATGAAGAGAAGCTGTATTCCGAGCTCGGAACCGCACATGTCCCGGACAACATCCGCGGGAAATTCATGCGTGGCATCAAGTTGGAGCAGTTTGCTCTCCGGCAGGCGGGCGGCTGTGAAGTCGCCGATGGCCTGCAAGGTCAAATCGAGAGTTTCCTTATCAAGTCCTTTGTGCATATTTTTCCGGGAGCCTTCAGTCACATCAGCCTCTGCGTCCGGGCAGAGGCCAAGTCAAATGGATACGCATTTCTCCTGCGGCGTGCAAGAAACAAATCAAGATCGAGCGCCAGGGGCATCCGGATCGTTTCGCTTGGAATGCGCGCCTTGCTGTTTGTCAGCAACAACTCATGAGGAAACACTCCCTCGCCTCGTTCCGGGGAACGAAAGAGCGGACCTTCCTCACAAAATAGATGATTTTCGCATAAATCGGGCGGCAATAAAGCGATTTTGTTGAGAAAAATGACATCGCCGGGAAATACACGAACTCCCAAAACGAGGATTTCATCAGGTATCTCATTTGTTTGTCGGATGTTGGGGCGACTTCAGGAAGTGTGACATGTAGCCTCCCGAAGGTCTCCTGAGTTGCGGGATCGTGCCTCACCTTCGTAGGAGATCGGGCGGTTGCCTCAGAAGAAACAGGTGACCCCGTGGAGAGTCTCGTGGTTTTCCTAAAAGCTCACGATATCGATTGTTATCTTCCAGTCGCCGACCGGCTGCTTCTTCCAGACTCGCAGGTAAAAGCCGGACTTGGCGGTCTGATCCACCGCTCTTTTGGTGTGAAGCTTGAAGGTTCCATAGGTATATCCGAGATCCCAGGAATTGGAGACTCCGGATTTCATCGGTTCCCATGTCCAACTCCCCGGCTCCGCCGGCATCAGGGCGCGAACCTCCTTCCTGCCGACCGCGGGTTGCCTTTCCGCGCGCAGGAACCTGGCTTCCTCGGCGATATAGGAGTTCAACGCCGCGGCGCCCCGAGTCATGCTGATGATCGATAACTTGCGATCCAGAGCGGTCAATGTGTCGGTCACTCCTTCAGAGCTCACACCCGGCTTTTGTGCTAAAGGAGGGCTTGCCTGCCTCGGGTCGAAATCCGGCACGGCCGTGGAAGGGGGAGGATTAGGAGTTCCGTAGTCGATCAAGACCTTCCAGGCGCCGCCGGGCTGCTTTTGCCAGATCGTAAAATAATTGCCGTATGAGGCAGGAACCGTATCGGAAGCCTGTTTCCGGAATTCGTAAGGTCCGGTGGTATAGCCCAGATCGCCTGCGGCGGAAACATCGGCGAAGACCGGCCGCCAGCTCAACTTGCCGGGCGCAGGGGGGTGCTCCAGCAGCCACTTCCTTCCCGGCACCGGCTGAGGTCGAAAGAGCACGGAATCTTCGGCCAGGAAGGCCAGAAACGCATCCCGAGTTCCTTTTTCCGCGGCCGCCTGCGCGAAGGCCTGCTCCGATTTAACGACCGCCTCCAAAGCAGACATCCACTCCGCGCGGGTCACTGGCGCCGACCGTTGGCTCATGCCGGCTGCAACCATTACCTGAGACGCGATCAGGAGCAGGAAACAAGCTGCAGTCTTTTTCAAGAGCACCCCTTTGTGTGATACCTGCGCTTTACATCAGACGGGCAGGCGTTCGTGCACTGCCCGCGTCACCGCACGAGAATGGCCGCAATTAAGAATCTCTCATCCGAAGCTCTTTTTGAAGCATTTTTCAGGGTATAGCGTATCCTATTAGGAGTAACAAGAGCGTCGGTTCATTACGGAGGGTCCTATGAAGAGAGCGGCTGTTTTGGTGCTTACCGTGCTTACAGTGTTGTGCACGGCCTTCGGAGCGGCGACCATTTTCCAGCAGTTTCCGGACATCAGCGGAACCTGGGTGGGTGAAACGGATTTTCCGAACACGCCCGATGTGGATCCCGTAACATTGGTCTTGAAAAAAGCAGGCGACTCCTATTCCGGCACAATTACGGTAGCCACGGCCAAAGAGGTCGCTCTGGAGAATTTCAAGATCGAGGATGAAGACACCTTCAGCTTCGGATTCACCATGATCATTGGCGGCACCAAGGTCCAAGTCAAAGCCAAGCTCGATATTATTAACGACAAAGTCGATGGCAACAAGCTGATGGGGGCATGGTCCTTGGAAAGCGGCGAGTACGGCAGCCTCGATCTGACACGCAAGAAATAGAGGCCCGGTTTCGAATCATTGGTCTGTGTCACGAATACCCGCCTTCCCATATATCCCACCGAGGAGTTTTGGCTGTTCGGGCGTCACCACTTTGGTATAGGATGAAGTCCTCCCTTCCGCAGGGAAGGGCCGGGTTTGTCGAAATCGAAGTTATCGGATGTAAACGCCCGTACACGATGATTGCCATGACAAGTCTTCTGACGCCACTCTCGTTCTCCGGACTGACCCTGCGAAACCGAATTGTGATGCCGCCCATGTGGTCGGGGCAGGCTACGCCCGAAGGGCGGGTCACCGACAAAATCATCGAATACCACAGGGTGCGTGCCGCTGCCGGATGCGCGCTCATAATCGTGGAGCACTCTTTCGTGCACCCGAGAGGAAGGAACTCTTCGACCCAGATCGGGGTATACTCCGACGACATGATGGAGGGCCTGCATCGACTGGCAGCCGCCATCAAGGGCGAAGGCGCTGTCGCAGCACTCCAGATCTCTCACGCAGGCTCTCGCGTGGCTCCCGGTGCCCTGGGCGGCCTCAAGCCGGTCGCCCCTTCGGCAATGCGCCACCCTTACGATCCCGACGGTGAGATCCCCGAGGGGCTTTCGAAATCCCAGATCCAGGAGATTGCGGCCGCATTCGGCTCGGCGGCGCTGCGCGCGCGAGAAGCAGGTTTTGATGCAGTGGAGATTCACGCCGCTCACGGTTTCCTGCTCTCGGAGTTCCTTTCACCCCTGACCAACCGGCGCACCGATGAATACGGCGGGAACGTGGATAACCGGTTGAGGATGCACCTCGAAGTTCTCGGTGAAGTACAAAGGCGCACCGGACGCGGGTTTCCCGCGTTTGTCCGCCTGGGCGCGCATGATGAGACGCCGGGTGGGCTCGAGCTCGAGGATTCCTGCCGGGCGGCGGTGCGGCTGGCAGAAAACGGCGCTGCTCTCATCGATGTATCGGGTGGTTTGCAGGGCTCGCGCGGAGTCGGCAAAGATCCCGGCTATTTTGTTCCATACGCCGCAGCCATAAAAGCCGGAGTCAAGGTTCCCGTTATCGTCACGGGCGGAGTGCGGGAACCGGCTCACGCAGATCGAATCGTCCGGGACGGGCACGCGGATCTGGTTGGCATCGGCCGCGGCATGCTTGACGATCCGGACTGGGCGCGAAAAGCACTCACGACCCTTCCGCGGCAGGTCGAGGAGTTTTGAGGTCCTCCCGGCCACCAGGTCACACCGGAGCCCTTTATGAAAAAGGCGATTGTGGCGGTTGTGCTTTTTGCCTCAGTCGCGGCTCAGGGCGCCGGCAGACCATACTTTGACGCCGCGCTCCAGGCCGCCCGTTGGCTCGATTCTTCAGCAATCCGCACGGACAAAGGAACCGCATGGCCGTCCGATCCGCGCGATGCCGGGACCGTCCGGACCGATCTTTACAGCGGAATGCCAGGTGTGGTGCTGTTCTTCCTCGAAGCCTACCGCTCGACCGGAAATCGCTCCTATCTCGAAAGCGCACGCGCGGGGGCGGAGTACCTCATTTCCGCGCTGCCCCAGGAAGATGGAGCCGGCTTGTACGAAGGGATCGCCGGAATCGGGTTTGCGCTGTCAGAAACCTACCGAGCCACTTCAGATGGAAAGTTTCAGGAGGCAGCCCGGCGCTGCGTGGATTGGATTCGTAATCATGCCGCGAACCGGGGCCGAGGCATCGAGTGGAGCGACACCACCGACATTATCAGTGGAAGTGCGGGCACCGGTCTTTTTCTCCTTTACGCCGCCCGGGAACTCAAGGATCCTCAGGCGCGCGACCTTGCCATCCGCGCGGGACGCCGGCTCATCGACCTCGGCCGACCGGAGAACGGCGGCTTGAAATGGGCGATGAGCCCGGACTATCCGAGCCTTATGCCCAATTTCTCCCACGGCACCGCCGGCATTGCCTACTTCCTGGCAACGCTATTTCAGGAGACAAAAGACCGGGAATTTCTCCAGGCCGCGCTGGCAGGAGCGAAGTACCTGCTGTCGATCGCCGACACCGAGGGTGATGCCTGCCTCATTTTTCACGACGAGCCGGGGGGCAGGGGTCTCTATTATCTCGGCTGGTGTCACGGCCCCACCGGGACGGGCCGATTGTTCTACCGCCTCTACCAGGCAACCGGGGACGCCACATGGTTGGACTGGCTCAAGAAGGCCGCGCGCAGCCTCCTGCAAAGCGGCATTCCCGACAGGCAAACGCCCGGTTTCTGGAACAATGTAAGCCAATGCTGCGGATCGGCGGGTGTAGCCGGCTTTTCTCTCGATGTCTACCGTGTGACACATGATCCGAAATATCTGGCGTTCGCCAGACGCATGACCGACGATTTGCTGTCGCGGGCAACCCGTGACGACAGGGGAGCGAGGTGGATTCAGGCGGAGCACCGCGTCCGACCCGAACTCCTCGTGGCCCAGACCGGGCTCATGCAGGGTGCGGCCGGAATCGGCATGTGGCTTCTTCGCTTCGACAACTTTGAGCGAGGCAAGAAAACCTGGATCACATTGCCGGATTCCCCATTTTGATCTCACGGTGGGGATCGGAAGTTCTATGCCGGAATCGGAACCGGGAGTTCAGCCGCCATCGCTGACAAAACCGCTCACACTGCTGTCGCCGGCGGATTCGATTGTGATTGCGCCGCCGCTTCCGATACCGGCTGCATCTCCCGTGGTCCGAAGCCGTCACCTGTCATTCACCATGGGATGAGAAATCCTATCCGGCACAGATGGGTCTGCCGATTAGAAACAGGTGGCCTGTGTCGGAAGTAGATCTGTCTCCTGAGGCGGAGAAACCTTCATGAGCAAAATCCAGCGCATCGGCGTGCTGACGGCAGGAGGTGACTGTCCCGGCCTGAACGCGGTCATCCGGGCAGTGGCCAAGACAGCCCTAAGCCGGTATCACCTGGAGGTCTTGGGCATCGAGGATGGCTTTTTAGGGCTGGTCCAGAACCGGATGCACCCGCTCAGCAACGAATCGGTCAGCAACATCCTGACGCTGGGGGGCACCATTTTAGGCACCAACAACCGGGTTGACCCGCGCAGATACCCCGTCAAAGCCAACGGCTCGTCCGAGATCCGCGATGTCACGGACCGTTGTCTCGAGCACATTGCCCATAACCAGCTGGACGCAATCATTGTCATCGGAGGCGACGGCTCGATGACCGTGACATCTCATTTCGTCCGTCTGGGGATCAACTGCATCGGTGTTCCGAAGACGATTGACAATGACCTGTTCGGCACGGATGTTACCTTCGGGTTCGCTACTGCAGTAGCCATTGCCACGGAAGCCCTCGACCGCGTTCACACGACTGCGGCCAGCCATCATCGTGTCATGGTCGTCGAGGTCATGGGGCGGAACGCCGGCTGGATCGCCCTGCACGCAGGGATCGCGAGCGGCACCGACGTCATTCTCCTCCCCGAGATTCCCTTCGACATCGATAAGGTGTGCGAATTCGTGGTCGGCCGCTCGAAGCGCGGCAAGCGCTTCAGTATCATCTGTATTTCGGAGGGCGCTCGCCCTCGAAACGGCCAGCAGGTAATCCATCGCATCGACCCGACCAGTCCCGATCCGATCCGGCTCGGGGGCATAGGTCAGAAGTTGGCCTTCGACATTGAGGCCGCAACCGGCATCGAAACCCGCACGGTGATTCTCGGTCACGTGCAGCGCGGCGGCACGCCGGTGGCGGCCGATCGCGTGCTGGCCACGGAGTTCGGCGGGACGGCTGTGGACCTGTTGATGGCGGGGGAACGCGGCCGCCTTGTGGTGATGAAAGGCGGGACGGTCACTCATATCCAGCTGGAAGAAGCGGCAGGCAAGCAGCGCCTCGTGCCCCTCGACCTTCCCCTGTTGCGCGCAGCCCGCGCCGTCGGCACCTGTTTCGGTGACTGACGCCCGTCACGATCCGCCAAAGATAAGGCCGCTGCCAACGCTGCAACCTCGACACGCACGAAACCGGTTTGGTGTATTTCGTGGCTGCAAAAACGACTTCCTAGATCGGCGCCAATTCCGCCTTGCAATCAATGGGTGTCCATACTAGCCTCAGGCCATGCAGGCAGGCGGCATCAGCATTCTCAACGATGTGCTCGGCCCGGTGATGCGGGGGCCGTCGAGCTCGCACACGGCCGCCTCCTATCACATCGGGCGGCTGGTGGCCGCGCTGCTCGGGGCGCCGCCGATCCGGGCGAGGGTCGCGTTTGATCCCGGCGGGTCCTACGGGAAAGTCTACAGCCAGCAGGGAGTCGACCGCGGTTTTGCGATGGGCCTCCTGGATCTGCCGCTGACGGATCCGCGCTTCTACCAGGCGCTCGACGCGGTCGCCTCTCGCGGCATCAAACTGATCTTCGAAGTCTGCCCCCTCCCGGATCCCGATCACCCGAACACAGCCGATATCCAGTTGCGCGCATCCGATGGACAGACTCTCGATGTGCGGGCCCGTTCCGTCGGTGGGGGCGCAGTCGAGATCACACGAATCGACGGATGGCCAGTGCTGGTGACAGGGCAGACTCACGAGGTGCTCTTCGAGCTGAGCGGCGCGGCGGAGGCGCGCGTGCGTGCACTCCTCGCCGGAGATGGAAATCTGCTCGCCGAGCCGTCTTGCCAGTTACGATCCGGCCGGATCCTCCTGCATGCAAGACGACGGCAGCCTTTAGGCCGCGAGCTGAGGGCGACCCTCGCCACCGCGGATGGCGTCGTGTGGATGCGGGAAGCGCCACCGCTGGCATATATCAAGCAGGGGCTGCCGCTGTTTCAGAGTGCCGACGAGATGGTGGCGCGCGCAGAGGAACGCGGCTGCTCCCTCGGACATCTTGCGCTTGCGCATGAAGCGGCACTGCTCGGCATCGGCGATCCAGACGTATGCGCAGAAATGGCGCGTCGCGTCGACGTGATGCGCGCAGCCGTCAGCCAGGGCCTCTGCGAGCGCATCCCGGACATGCAGCTCCTGATGCCCACAGCCAGCCGCATCTTCCGTGCCGATGCCGAAGGGAAGCTGGCCATCGGGGGACTGCATACGCGGGCTGCAATTCGCGCTCTGGCCGCCATGCATATCAACAGCGGCATGGGGGTGGTCTGCGCCGCGCCCACCGGTGGATCGGCGGGAGTATTGCCCGGCGTCCTGACGACGCTCATCGAGGAACGCGGTCTCGATCGGGAGCAGGCGACACTTGCCGCACTGGCTGCGGGTGCGGTCGGGGTGATCGTGGGCACGCGGGCTACCTTCGCCGCGGAGATCGCCGGTTGCCAGGTCGAGATTGGTGCAGCCGGAGCCATGGCCGCCGCAGCCGTGGTCGAAGCCGGAGGAGGCACGCCCAGGCAGGCCGTGGATGCAGCGGCTGTTTCATTTCAGAACACGATGGGGTCGGTGTGTGATCTCGTGCAAGGCACGGTCGAAATCCCCTGCCACACGCGCAACGCGGTGGCCGCATCCAGTGCTTTCGTCTGTGCGGACCTTGTCATGGGCGGCTATGCAAACCCCATCCCGCTTGATGAGACCATCGACGCCGTGTTGGCAGTGGGCAAAATGTTGCCGCCCGAACTGCGCGTGACCTCACTCGGCGGGCTGGCGCTGGCTCCGTCTGCGCTCAAGCTGCAGCGGCGGAAGTAACACTTCCCCGCTGAGCCTCACGATTGTGACGCTTAAGCCGGCCACGGAAACATCCACACGGGTGATGGTATCGGTCGATCCGATGATCAGCGGATATGTGTTTTGTCCTGGGGCGCCATCCACGCGCTGAAACCTGTGGGTGTGGCCGGAGAGCCAGAGATCGACACCTGCCTGGTTGATCAAGGGTTCGAAGTTCTCGCACACGTCCTGTATGGCGAATCCTTTCGCACCTCGCGGCGGAATATGGGAGATCACGATCCTGAACTTCGCGTTGCGGGAGGGATCCCCGGCCAGATCCGCTTTCAGCCACTCGGCTTGTTGCTTCCGGTAATCATGAAAGTCAACGAGACCGTTGTAATACTGATGCGAGTCTTCCTTTCGGTATACGTCAGCGCCGCTTGGGTGCTGTGGCGGAGATCGTGATCCTATCTTCGGCCAGTCCGGGTGCGGTGGCCTTCAATTGAATCGTCCCCGGTTCCGCAGTGGACTGGATGATGACGAGACACCTCCCTTGATAGGCTTTCCGCGACGGCGCCTTGAAGCTTTCATGGCTGCGAATATCCCCACTGTCCACGCCGATGATGCGGCCCTTGCCGGCGATTTTGAAACTGATCGCGTCGTCGGCAGAAAACACAGGGTTTCCTGCACCGTCGACCAGCACCACTTCCACATGCGACACATCGCGCCCGTCGGCGATGATCGTAGACGCATCGGGGTTCATCTTTATGCGTTCCGTCTTGCCGGCTGCTCTTAGTTCCCATGAACAGACCGCTGCTCCCCGGTTTTTGCCAATGGCCTTGAGTGTCCCAGCCGCATAGAGTACTTCCCACGACAATACATGATCTTGGGCCGAGGAGAGGGATTTTTCTCCCTGAGATTTTCCATTCAGCAACAACTCGACCTGCTCACAGTTGGTATAGGCAACTACCGCCACAGGATCGCCATCTTTCACCGGCCAGTTCCAGCCGCCAACAACCTCCGACCTCGTCGTGCGCGCATCAGCAGGGCCGGCCGCAGGGGTCCTCACCGCAATGTAAACCATGGGTTTTTCCGCCCAGAGGCTTTGCCTGAAATAAAACGCAGGCTTTTTGAAACCGCATTCATCCAGGACTCCGGAACCGGAGCTGCGCGCAGGCCACTGCCGCGCCTCACCGAGGTAGTCGAAGCCGGTCCACAAAAATTGGCCGCTGACGAAGCCCAGATCTTCAACCACTTTCCAGGCGCTGTACGCATGCGAGTTTTCGCTCCCAACCATCTTCCTTGCCGGATATCGTGTGTGATCCTGACTGTAAAACTTCTCCAGATAGTTGTAGCCGACGACATCAAGGAGGTCCGGCAGGCCGAGACGATTTGAGACCATGATGTTGGCGAGCGCCGCGGTGGTGGGACGGGACGGATCGATCGCTTTGACGGCTTCGATCAGCTTCGCGGCTATCGCCGGCAGATCAGCGGCGGAAGGTTTGTCGGGCGTGTAACCCTTGGACTGCGGGTCGAAGTAAGGATCTTTGTCGTAGTCGATTTCGTTGCCGATGCTCCAGAGTATGACACACGGATGGTTTTTGTCGCGATCCACCATGCTCTGGATGTCTTTGACGGCCCACTCGTTGAAATACTCGGCATATCCTTGAAAACCGGGGGTTCCCGCATTCCAGCCCTCGATCCATTTTTTCTTGGGCCTGGCCCATTCGTCGAACGCCTCGTCCATAACAAGAAAACCCATGCGGTCGCACATGTCGAGCAATTCCGGCGCCGGCGGATTGTGGCTGGTCCGGATGGCGTTGCATCCCAGTTCCTTGAGCAGCTGCAACCTTCTTTCGAGAACCCGGTCCGGAACCGCCGCGCCCAGAGACCCGGCATCGTGGTGGAGACACACCCCCTTGATCACGGTTTTCACCCCATTGAGCAAGAAACCCCGGGACGGGTCAAAGAAAATGGTTCGGACACCGAACGGTGTTTCGTACTCGTCGACGACGGTGCGGTCCACTTTGAGACCGCTCACGAGGTAGTAAAGGTGCGGGGTTTCGGGGGACCATAGCATTGGATTGGCAAACCTGGCGCCTTGCTCAAAACAGAATTCTTCACCGGCCTTGATCGTCCGGGCAGTCTCGGTTGCTGCAACCGTCTTGCCCGCGCTGTCTTTGATCGTTGACCGGAGCACAACCTCACGGGCTTGAATACCGTCGTTGCTGACACGTGTTTTGATGGCAACAACGGCCGATTGCCGTGAAATCTCCGGAGCGGTAATGAAGGTTCCCCGGGGAGCGACATGAACAGCGCCTGTCGCGGTCATCCAGACATGGCGATAGATCCCGGAACCGGTATACCACCGTGAATCGGCATACCTGGAATGGTCGACTCTGACCGCGAGAACATCCTGTTTCGAGCCCGAAGAGAGGTAGGGCGTGAGGTCGTATTGAAAGCTGACGTACCCATAGGGCCGCTTGCCGAGATAATGGCCGTTGATCCACACCTCACTGTTCGCATAGACGCCGTCAAATAGAATGCCTACGCGTCTGGGAACAGCGGACGGGGGCAAACGAAAAGCTTTCCGGTACCACCCGATCCCCCCGGGGAGGAATCCCGTCCCACTCGCAAGCTTGGCGTCGAACGGGAGTTCAATACTCCAATCGTGCGGGAGATCAAGCACGCGCCAGTTGTGATCGTCGAAGGTGGGCTCCGCTGCTCCGGGAGCATCCCCGAGATGAAACTTCCACCCTTGGTCGAAAGGAATGCTCAGCCGGGGGGTGGTCGAATCAGCTGCCAGCGCCCAGGCGGTGACAGAAAAAGCGGCCGGCAGAATGATGACGAGTAGAAAACCCGCGGCCCTTTTCATATTGTCCTCCGCACATTCTCTTGTCGGCGAACATATCACAGTTTTCCGGCACGCCGAAGGTGCTTCGAAGCGAGGCCGCCGCCTCATCACCGCATGGGGGGAAGAGGTTTTGGCCCTTTTCAGCCCATACCTGCTCAGAAACATTGAACGGCGCCCGGTTTTGTGAAATAAAAGCATCCCGGAT
This sequence comes from Terriglobia bacterium, assembly GCA_020072565.1. Classification (NCBI taxonomy): domain Bacteria; kingdom Pseudomonadati; phylum Acidobacteriota; class Terriglobia; species Terriglobia bacterium. The sequence goes on along the minus strand of JAIQGI010000027.1, from coordinate 11,267 downwards.
CCCGTTTATTCCCAATCTCACAAGGAGAAGCTACGATGGTATCGCGGCGAGGTTTTCTGAGGTCTTTGTCACTGGCAACGGCCTTGCCGGCCGTCCCTGCGCTGGCACAATGGGACTATGAAAAAACGAAGGCATTCACTATCGACTTTCCCAGGGATGGCGACCCCGCCTTCTGGAAAAAGATCCGCAAGATGTTCCTCGTGCCCGCGAACAAAGCGTTCTTCAACACCGGCACGCTGGGCGCTCAACCCGCCGTCGTCTATGATACGGTTGTCCAGCACATGCGCAAAGTGGCCGCTGACATTGCCGAATGGGACTACAAAGGCGACGATTGGATCTCCGGCTACGGCCCGCTCCCGGTCATTCGGGGCAAACTGGCTGCGCTGATGAACGCTTCAACCGAAGAGATTTCCCTGATCGAAAATGCCACCACCGGTATGGATATTGTTGCCAATGGCCTGGACCTGAACCCGGGGGACGAGATTCTCGGGACGGACCAGGAACACCCGGGCGGCCGGCATGGCTGGGACGTGAAGGCGAAGCGCTGCGGCGCGGTGTATCGCCAGGTGCCTATGCCGAGGCCGCCCCGTGATCCAGAGGAGATCGTCATTTCATTCCTGAACGCGTTTACCGGCAGGACCAAGGTCCTGGCCGTGCCGCACATCGTTTCCTCTTTCGGCACTGTCCTCCCCGTCAAAGAGCTGTGCGCGGCAGCGCGTGGTCGAGGCATGTTCACGATCATCGACGGCGCTCAGGCACTGGGCCACGTCGCCGTCGACGTCAAGGACATCGGCTGCGACGCCTATTATTCGAGCATGCACAAATGGCTGTGCGCCCCGGCCGGCAACGGTGTCCTTTACATCCGCGGGGAGCGGGCGAAGGACATCTGGACAACGCTCGCCAGCTCCCAGTGGGACAACCACCAGGATGAAGGATACCGGCTGCAGCAGCGCGGCACCGGGAACCTTTCGCTCCTGATGGGCCTGAACGCCGCTATCGATTTCCACAACAGGATCGGTCACGAGCGGGTTATGCGCCGAATCAAAGAGTTGGGCGATTATCTGCGGGCCGGCCTGCAGAAGATTCCCAGGGTGCAGATCAACACGCCCCTCCATCCGGCGATGTGTGCCGGAATCACCAACTACCAGGTCGATGGGCTGACAGGAACAACCATGCAGGACGCCTTGTGGATTAAGGGAATCCGCATTCGCGGCAACCGCCAGTCGACGCACATCTACAATAGCGAGGTGGAACTCGACGCAACGCTGACCACCATCCGCCAACTGGCCGGAGCATAGGCCTGAAGTCATTGCCGGCAAAGGACTCAGCCGCGGACCACACGGGTTTCCCGAAAAAACCCTTCGTGGAATCAGCCTGTTCCGTGGCCGGTTTTTTGTTGGTAGCCGAATCCTACTGTGATTGAATAGTGGCTTCATGACAATTGCTCTCGAGACCCGGGATCTGAAAAACCACTATCGCGTTCCGGCAACGCGCGCAGGCAGGCTGGACCGGATTCAAGCATTGCGCCATGATTGAGCGATTCCCCTTACACTATCCCTTTATCGCAGGATGAAGACGACGATGGAAGACCTCGAGAAATGCCTGCGCAGCATGACGCTGGCACCCTACATTTTCAGAGCCATGGCCCTGATCGGCGTTCCCGGCCGGGCCGGCAGCAACATGTTCAGGCACCAGATCAGCACGATGGGAATCCTGCTGGACTACAAGTTCATTGATCCTGTGCTTCTCAAGGCGTCCCTCATTCACGACCTATTCGAGGATGCCCTGGGCATGCCCGGAGTCAGCCGGGAAGACATTGTTCGCATCGATGAGGACGGACCGGCGGTGTATCAACTGGTTATGGAAGTAACCATACGTCTTGTTAATGGCGTCAAGGAGCCCAAAGCGGAGTACTTGACTCGACTCATGACGGCGGGCAGCCCCAAAGCCAAGATTCTGAAGCTCGCGGACCGGATCAGCAACATCATCTCGCTGGGATTCGTCCACGAGCAGGCGTTCGTGAAAAAGTACCTTAAGGAGACCAGGGACTTCATCCTACCTTACGCAGAGCAGATCAATGCGGACATGTTCCGCGAACTCTCCGATCTCGTTGAAGACAGGGAACAGAACCTGATATCCCGGCTTCCACTTTAAGTCGCGACGCGAAAACGGGGAGTTAAGATACGACTAAAATCTCCTCGCGCATTGCAGATCCGATTGGGTTATATTACGGCCTTCTTAATCGGAGAGTGACGTGATTACGTTATTATTGTGCCTCTTGCAGCTGCCACAACTCCCCAGCGCCGCGGCCTTGGAGGGGCGTGGCGCCCCGACGTTTACGATCCCGCGCATCGAGGCGGATCCTTCCATAGACGGTCGTCTGGATGAGCCGGCCTGGACTCAGGCGGCCAGGCTGGCCGGCTTTTCGCAGTACCAGCCCGTGGACGGCCGGCCTGCCGAAGAGCAGACCGAGGTGCTCGTCTTCTACACCCCCTCGGCACTCTATTTCGCCATCATCGCACATGATTCCGATCCCGGCTCGATCCGCGCTACGGTGGCGGATCGCGACAACCTGGGGAACGAGGATACTGTCACTATCTTCCTCGACACCTTCAACGATCGCCGCAGGGCGTTTTTCTTCGGTGTCAATCCCTTGGGGGCACAGGAAGACGGCGTGCAGACTGAGGGCGCTTTCAATGCAGGCAGTGCCTGGGGCGGCGGAAATTTCCAGGGCGGCACCCTGGACAAGAGCCCCGATTACAAGTGGGACTCGGCCGGGATGATCACCGAGCAGGGCTACATTGTCGAGATCCGCATCCCTTTCAAAAGCCTGCGCTACCCGGGCAATGGTCCGCAACGCTGGGGAATCAACATACAGCGCAAGGTGCAGCGCACCGGCTACGTGGACACCTGGACCGACGTGCGTCGCGCCAGCAACAGTTTCCTGGGCCAATCGGGTGCGATGGAAGGACTGCATGATCTGAAACGCGGCGTTGTGACCGAGGCACAGCCATTCATCACCGCAACGAAAGACGGGGCCAGAACACCGGATGGGAACTTCCAGCGGGAGAAGATCAAGCTGAATCCCGGCGTCAACCTGCGGCTTGGATTCACGAACATGTCAATTGACGCCACGGTAAATCCGGACTTCAGCCAGGTTGAGTCCGATGCCGGACAGGTGACCGTCAACCAGCGCTTTGCTCTCTTCTATCCGGAAAAACGTCCCTTCTTCCTCGAAGGGATCGAGTTGTTCTCCACTCCGAACCAGCTCGTCTACACAAGGCAAGTTGAGGACCCGATCACCGGTGCCAAGTTCACAGGCAAGTTCGGCCGTTTTGGCATTGCCTACCTTAACGCGGTGGACGACATCCCCGAAGGCGGCCACGCGGTTTTCAACATCACCCGTTTGCGAGCCGACCTGGGCGCCAATTCCCTTGCAGGCGTGACCTACACCGACAGGATCGCCACAGGCGACTCCAACCGTGTGGTGGCAGCCGACGCGCGCATTACCTTCAAAAAGCTGTACTACGTGCAGGGCCAGTTGGGCCGTTCCTGGAGCGACCTCGCCGGCGGGAACACCAGTTCCCCGCTTTGGAGCGCGGAGTTCGATCGCACCGGGAGAGCCTGGGGTTTCAACTACAAGCTCAATGGCATCGGCGAGTCGTTTGAGGCACGCTCCGGCTACGTGCCACGTAACAACATAGTTGAGGGGCACGCTTTCAACCGTTTTACCTGGTACGGCGAGCGCGGTGCGGTCCTGGAGAGCTTCAGCACCCACTTCGGCGCGCAGCGGATCTGGAATTATCGCGACTTCCTGAGCACGGCCTCGATCGAGGGCAACGAATCTGTCAGCTCCCAGGCCCAGTTGCGGGGCGGCTGGGACGTGAACGCCGAGTTCCAGCGGCAGTTCGTGCGATTTGACCCGTCGAAGTACACAGACTATCAAGTTCAGCGCTCCGGCGGGACGGTCGAAGCGTTTGCGGCACCTGAAATCCTGAGCGGCGCCTATGGTGCGAATTTCTCAGTGAGCACGCCCACGTTTCGCACGTTCGGCGGCCGTTTCGAGATCGGCCATGGCAAGAGCCCCATCTTCGACGAAGCCGCCAATGGGCGCGAGACGGTCGCCTCCCTGATTGCCAATCTGAGGCCAACGGATACCGTGCGTGTGGAAACCCAAGGGACAATCTCCTACCTGAAACGCGCCCGGGATGGGAGCGAGTTCGCCCGCACCATCATTCCGCGCGTGAAGATCGAGTATCAGCCCAGGAGATCCTTGTTCTTCCGTGTGATCGGAGAGTATCGCTCGCAGCGTCAGGCGGCGCTGGAAGACCCACGGACCGGTGACCCGCTGATCGTGAAAGGCGTGCCCAGCACGCCGGAAAGATTCAACGGCCTCCGCCTCGATCTGCTGGTCTCATATGAACCGACCCCGGGAACGGTCGCCTTTTTCGGTTACGGCAGCTCGCTGGATACCGATCGCACATTCGGAATTACCGATCTGCGGAGAACCAGCGACGGTTTCTTTCTCAAACTCGCGTATCAATTCCGCCGCTGATAGAGGGGGGATGAACGGCGGGCACGTAGAACATAGCGCGGCAGAGGCGCAGCCAAAAAACAACCGCAGCAGAGCGCAGGCCGGAGCTACAATCCAAGCAGCAGCCACGAGACCCACAAAAGGCACAAAGATGGCCGACTTTCCGTCATTCGTACGTTTCGTGGCTGCTCTGCGTTACTGATAGTATTCGGGGTGCCGCAGCGGTGTGGTCTCGGCATCCACATTCCGATTCTGCCTGCCGGCATTGGCGTGTCTCAGGATGTTCATGCCCTCGGCATAGGCTGCCATGAGGCCGTACTCGATTCCGTTGTGGACCATCTTTACGAAATGACCCGCACCCGGCGGTCCACAGTGAAGGTAACCTTCTTCGGCACTGCCGCTTGTCGCTTCGCGTCCCGTGGTGCGCGCCAGATTTCCGCGTCCCGGCGCCAGTGTCTTAAAGATGGGATCGAGATGCTCTACAACTGCGCGCGCGCCGCCGATCATTTGACAATACCCGCGCTCGAGTCCCCAGATGCCGCCGCTGGTCCCAACGTCCACGTAATGAAGACCACGCACCTGGAGTTCCCGGGCGCGCCGCACATCGTCGATGTAGTATGAGTTTCCGCCGTCAATGATGATGTCGCCTTCCCCCATGCGCGCCGTCAGGTCCTGCAACATTCTGTCTACTGCAGCTGCAGGGACCATCAGCCAGACCGCACGCGGAGGATTGAGCTTCATGATGAGATCGTCCAGCGATACGGCACCAACTGCGCCTTCCTTCACCAGCTGTCGCACTGTGTCCTGGTTGGTATCGAAGACCATGCACTGCTGCCCGCCGCGCAGCAGACGACGCACCATGTTTGCCCCCATTCGGCCGAGGCCGATCATTCCGAGTTGCAGATTTTAAATCTCAATCGTGGCCGGATCGTGATCGAAAGCAGTGACCTTCCATTCCTGCTCCGTCGCATCAAAATCCGCGATTTTGTCGATGGGAAGCTTCATGTATTTGCCGCTGCCGGTCGCGGCAATCTCACCATCGGACAGGATAATCTCTCCGGTTCCCTCAAAAAGACGACTCGTTTCATTCGTGATTCGCCCCACGACCTTCAGTTCCTGACTCAGCGGGATCGGCTTTTTGAACCTGACCGAGAACTCGAGGGTCACACCCCAGACCATCTCATCATATTGCATCATGATCGCCCGTCCGATCGTTTCATCGAGGATGGCGGCTGCAATGCCGCCGTGTAGGCGGCCGGGATAGCTCTGGTGGACCTCCGCCGGTTTGAAGATGCTCACGAGTTCGTTGTTCTCCAGTTCATAGAATGAGGCTTTGAGTCCATAGGGATTGCCCAGCCCGCAGACCAGGCACATCTTGCTGTTTTGCTGCTTCCGCGCTACTCGATGTCGCAACGAAGAATCCTCCGTTCCTGATCGTAAGTGATCAAGATGAAACCGCAGATGCACACGGATGACGGGAGGTGATTTTCTGTATCTATCCGTGTCCACCTGCGGATCCGGCATTTGCAATCAGTAAGGAGCGCGGCGCTTCCCCGTCGTCGGCGGCGGCGGTTCGTTCGCGAGCCGATTCACGGGGTGCTCCTTGAGCATCCTCAGCGTTTCCTGGACCGCGCGCTCGAGCTGCGGATCGCGTCCCGCGATCACGTCCTTCGGCAAGTTCTCCACGTCGACGTCGGGAGCCACGCCTTCGTTTTCCACAGCCCACCTGCCCTCGCGCGAGAAGAAGCCGCCTCGGGGTGCGATCATCGATCCTCCGTCAATGAATGCCGGAGTGTCGGCCGTGTGCACGAGTCCGCCCCAGGTACGCTTGCCGACGAGGAGGCCGATCTTCCGAAGCTTGAACATGTACGGCATCAGGTCACCGCCCGAGCCGGCCATCTCGTTAATGATCATCACTTTCGGGCCCCAGATGCCCGCTGCCGGACTGGTGAATGGATAGCGATTGCCCGCAACGTTGTTGAAGTAGCCATCGAAGTCGCGCTGCAACACGTCGATAATGTAGTCGGCGGCCTGGCCGCCGCCATTGTAGCGCTCGTCGATGATCGCGCCCTTCTTTTCCTGCTGGGCGAAGTAGTACCGATTGAAGCTCGTGTACCCCGGCTGTCCCGTGTTCGGCAGGTAGACATAGGCTAGCTGGCCATTGGAGAGCTTGTCCACGAGACGGCGGTTGTACTCCACCCACGCCCGCGTGCGCAGCCCTTGCTCGCTCGTCACCGGAATAACGGTAATCTGCCGGGCGCCCTCCATAACCGGGCGGCTGCTGATCGTGAGCACGGTCTGCCGGTTGGCCGTGCCGTCGAGCAGGCGGTAGATGTTGTCCGGCGCCCTCAACTCCATGCCGTTGATCGCGAGGATGTAGTCTCCGACCGCAACGTCCACGCCGGGCGATGCGAGCGGTGCGCGCAGATCCGGATTCCAGCTCTCATTGTCGTAGATCCTCGTGATCTTGTAGCGCCCGCTGTCGATCGTGAAATCGGCGCCGAGCAGCCCGCCGGGCGACTGCGGCACGGCCGGCATGTCGCCGCCGCGCACATATGAGTGCCCGATGGCGATCTCCGCACCCATGTTGTCGAGCAGGTAGTTGAGATCTGCCCGGTGCATCACGTAGGGCAGGAGCTGTCCATACATCTCCTTGTCCTTTGCCCAGTCGGTGCCATGCAGATTCGGCACATAGAGATAATCGCGCTGGTTGCGCCAGCCCTCGTTGAAGATCTGCTTGAATTCCTCCTTCGGATCAAGATACATGCGCAGGGTCACGTTGAGACGCCCCTGCCCGGCCTGCGGCGGCGTGCGATCGGCGTCCACCAGGAACAGGCTGGGACTCGTGCCGCCGCCCGCGCCCCCACGGCCGCCCCCACCGCCACCGCCGGCGCGGTACAACAATCTGCGGCCGTCAGCGCTGATGTCGTATTCCGCGACACCCGTGACAAACGAGGCCGCGCGACGGTCGCTCAATCGATAGCGGTTCAAGACGCTGCCGCCACCGCCGCCTGCACCGCCGCCGCGTCCGCCTCCTCCGGCAGCCTCCAGATAGTAAACCGTGCCCGCGAGGCCGGCTCGCAGCTGCGAGTACTGACGCTCCGGCACGCCGGGCACGGAAATGATGCGTTGCTGCAGTCCATCGGCATCGATCTGCACGGTGACGGGGGCCCGAGCACTACGGTCTGCCTGGGCGGGCTGATCACCGGTTTCTGCCGCCGCTGCACCGCCGCCGCGTCCGCCACGGCCTGAACCGCCACTGCCGGGCGCACTCGATACGCCGATGTCTTCGTCACTCTCCGGCAGCAGTGGGCTCGATTCGCCTTTCTTCAGAATCGCAAAGTACAGCCCGAAGGTCTCGCTATGGTCGTAAGAGGTCATGTCGAGCCATTGCGACGCCAGCCCGAAATCCGTTGAAGCCAGAAACCAGAGATACTTGCCGCTCGCGTCCCAGGCAGGCCAGACCGCGTCGGCCAGACCGTCGGTGACCTGCTTCGTCTCACCGGTCTCGACATTGCTCGCGAAAATCGCGTGATACAGGGACTGCAACCGGCTCGAGTAGGCGACCCACTTCGAGTCGGGACTCCAGACGGGGTTCAGAGTGCGCTGCGGCACCATCCAGGGATCATTGCCCACGACTTTGGCCTGGCCGTTCGCGACGTCGAGGACCCATACTTTCAGATTCGTATCGGTGTAAACGATTTTCTTGGAGTCGGGAGACCATGAGGGCGTGTAGTAGTGCGTCGGATTCGCCAGCGCGATCTCGCGGGGAGGCGTGAGCCCGTCCTGCGCTTCGATCACGAGCTTGTACTCCCCCGACTTGTCGCTGAAGTACGAGACGTATTTCCCGTCAGGAGACCAGGCGGGATCGCGTTCGGCCGACCCGCTCGAGTTGCTGAGGTTCCTGACGTCCCCTTTCTCGGCAGGAATCGTGAAGATCTCGCCGCGCGCCTCCACCACCACGCGCTTTCCGGTAGGAGAGAGCGCGATGTTCGACATGCGGCTGGTCACATCCTCCCACTTCGGCATCATCCACGGGAAATCGCCCGTCGCGGTAATATTCACGATGTGCTCTTTGCCCGTCTTCGGATCCAGTTCGTGGACGTAGCCCGCCTGCTCGAACACCACAGCGCCGGCACCCGAGTTGATCGCCTTGACATCGAAGTCGGTGAACTTTGTGACCTGCATCAGCCTCTTCGCCTTCGTGTCGTAAGCCCAGACGTTGGCCACGCCGTCGCGGTCCGAAATAAAGTACACCGCGTCACCTATCCAGACGGGGTCCACGTCCTTCGAGTCGGTCCAGGGTGGCGACACCAGGTCGAAGCTCTTGAGGTCGACAATCCAGATCGGGCGATTCTGCCCGCCACGGTAGTTGCGGCGCTCCTCATCCCACGAGTTGTTCATCCGGTAGGCGATGCGCGTGCCGTCAGCGGAAATTTTTCCTTGATAAGCGCGGGGCGGAGCCATGGGTTCCTCGACGCCCCCCTCTGCGGGCACCGTCCAGAAGCGCGGAGCGCCGCTTGGAGCCCACGTGGCGCGCGTGGAGGAGAAGAGGACCGCTTTGCCGTCGGGCGTCCACCCTTGGACGAGATCGGCGCCGGGGTGCCAGGTCAGACGACGTGGCTCCCCGCCCAGGGCCGGCACAACGTAGACGTCTGTGTTGCCTGCGTACTCGGCGCTGAACGCGATCCACTTTCCATCGGGAGAGAAATGAGGATTCACCGTCTGGCCCTGGAAACTGGTGAGGCGTCGGGCCACGCCGCCGGCACGTTCGACAATCCAGATGTTATTGGCGTATGCGAAGGCGATTTGCGTCGCGCTTACGGTCGGCGTGCGCAACAGGCGTGTCGCCCCACCGTCCGCTGTGGCAGCGAGTGACGCGAACAAAGTAAGTGCAAGCAGGGGAAGAAAGCGAATCTTCGCCGAAAAGGTGCACATCGACATTTGTTTGCCCTCCGGATGAGTTTGCCGCAACTTGTATCACGAAGCATGTGCGGCGGCAAGGCAATCCCAGCAGGGGAAAACCGGGTCGGAGGGCGGGGCGTCTCCCGATGCCGCGTTCAATGCCGCACCGGCAGACATGGGGTCAGAACGTACTGGATGTGACGGTCCTGCTGAGAAATCACGCCTCTCTCCCGGCAACGGAACCTTCAAGGCAGGTATCATGTCCGCGGATCCCGATCCTCTCCAGATATTTCTCAACAGTAAAGTAGCTGATGCCTGCCCGCTCCAGGCTGAACAGGATCGAGTCACCCTCCCCGGGGTCCACGATCACCGCGGCCATGTCCGCGGTCTCACCACAATTCGGACACCTGTGGGACTGACACTCGCAGGTGATTTCGAGCAGGTTTATCCGGGTGGCTACAACATGCTCGTTGTTGCAGTGGGAACAGCGAATCAGGGCCGGACGCTGCAGCGCTTGCCGGACCTTTTCGTGCTCCCTGGGGTTCTCTTCCTGGTCTTCAAAATGCTCCCGGTACCAGCGGCGATAGTGATGCTTGGCCCATTGGCGATCCACGTAGCCAGAAAACATACCTCCAAGCCCGACGCGAGTGCCTGGATTGACGAGTGCCATATAGATGTGCCCAAGCATCAGGGGAGTCGCCACCAGAGCCAGCCCCACGTGGACAATCCAGGAAAGGAAGGCGGGCCCAGGCATACAGAGCAACAAACCGGTCATGATGAATAGCGGACAGGTACACATCACCATCATGAAGTTCAGCTTTTCTGCGGCGTTGAATTTTCCTTGTTCCGGAAGAGTGATTTTCCGAATGACGGCAGCCGGCCCCATAAGGAGGAGCCACTTCAGATCGTCGATCGCCCAGGTCCATCCTTGCCTGATGTTGTACAGGTGGATCCGGTGGTCCCTTAGATTTCTCAGGACGGACTGGATGGGAAAGAAAATCAGGCAGGCGCCGGAGATCCGGTGGATCCATGAAAAGACATCCCGGGAAACGCTCTCGGAATGCAGGTTGTAGCCGAACATCAGAATTAGAGCGGTCGTGTAGCAGACCATGAACGGAACGGCAATCGACCAGTGGAGCACTCGCTCCGATTTTCGGAAGCGCAGGATCTGTCTGGGGGGAGTAGCGACTTCCGCCAGGGATCTGGAGGCCGCAGCCTTTGTGCGGGCCGGCGGCGGTGCGGCCGACAGGGGCCCGATCGCCAGGGGCCGAATTGCGGAATCGGTTTCTAACCTCAGAGATTCAACCTTCATTTATTCCTCCCTCCACCCTGGATCCGGCTCGATCGGAGCGGCACAGAGCAACTCCCGGAGTGATGACCATTCCGGCCAATGCCGAGCTTCCCCGATAGAGGCAGCAGTCTGCGGACCCATGCCCTGCGAAATGCGGAGCTACAACACCCGAGTATTGTCTGAATATTCGCACATTTCGATGCAATTTCTGTGACCCCGGTCACTGAACAAGGAATGGGGTGAAATGACGCGCTCAAGCCCATTGTCACCAGATTCAACTCGTGGCTAACATCACTTTATGAGCAACTGACGAGGTGCTTTTTCGAGTGCTGCGGTTCGACGGTGCTTTCGGGATTTCACAAACGTCTGTTATTCTCAGGCGAGACTTTGCTTTTTAACTAGCCTGGATTTCCACGGACAACCGTTCGCCTAAGCCCTGAAACTTCCGCTCCCGCGTTGCCGCCACGCCGGTGCGCGAAATTCCGGGCATTTCTATGGGTTGCCAAGCCCCTCAGCTCGTGCCAAGGGGGCTCATTA
>JAIQGI010000026.1 GCA_020072565.1 Terriglobia bacterium | reverse complement strand
GAGCAGGTCATCGCCCCATCCGATCCGCCGCTCGACGCAGTCGATCTCTTGTCCGAATAGGGGGTGAAAGGGGTGCGTAATCCGGATAGGCGAAGTCATCTCTCCGGCGCGACATGCAGTTGGTCGATTGGTCGAACACACGTTCCATGAGGGTAGCCCACTGGTAATTCCTCGGTTGACAGCCACGCTTTTTCTTGTTCTTTCCAGGATCGGTTGCCGGAGCCTCAAACTTCTCCCTGGTCCCATCGCGGCCCATGTAGGTGACCTTCACCTTGTCGCCCTGGTGCGTGTCCGCGACGCCGAAGCCCGCAAGCTTTCCGGGATTGGTCACCTCGGCCTCAACTGCGGATTGACAGCCCGGATGCCGTGGCGGGCTTGACACTTCTGTCTCCGGAGTCACCCGGGGCCTGAGACTCGCTGCAGGCGCAAAAATGCCGTAGAACCTTGTGATATTGAACCTGGGCGGATGTACAAGCGCTGCGAGCCGTTCCATCAATTCCAGGGGCTCATAGATCACGCGCGTGGTTCCGTCGCGCCAGCAGCGCTTGAGCCGATACAGCAGCCTGCCGTCCGGCAACAGCGACAGCCGCTCCGTTGCAAGCGGCGGACGCCCGGCATATCTCGCGAGACGCTCCAATCGAAGCCTGTCGCGTGCCGGGACGCGGACACCAGCATGGACGCTGAAGCCGGCAACCGCTGCGCAGCAGGCGCCGGATGGCAGGGCGCCATCTTCGGGATCCACCTCGTCCCCCACTCTCGCGATGCGCATGCCGGCGCGCCGTCCCATCGCCACGCGCCCCGCGACCGATGCGCTGTAGAGTTCGGCGAGCAACGGTTGGTCCCGCCGCAAACCATCGGCTTCATCCGGATCCGCTTGCGGCCCCAAATCCCGTATCTCCATTAGTCGTGCGACACGGCGATGAACGCGCTCTGCAACCTGGGCAACTTCCTTATCCGTCGGCGGGGATACACGCCGGAACGCCGGTTCGTCTTGGCCGTTCATCACATAGAGGCCATCCAGCACCAGCAAATGGAAGTGCGGATCGAGATTAAGAGCATCACTGAAGCGCTGAATGAAGGCGACGGCGCCGCAACGAGCCTGGCGGTTCGAGGCAGGAATGCCCGCCCTGCGGCGGATGGAAGCAAAGATCGTTCGTACAAAGATCTGCAATACATCCCTGACAAGGGAGGAATCATAAGCAAGGCGACAGCGCAATGCATAAGGGACTGAAAGCACCCATTGCCGGACCGGCACTTCGGGGAAAACACGATCCACCAGATGCGCGGCGGTGTCCGCCATGCGCCGCCCGCCGCACGACGGACAGAACCCACGTTTTTTACAAGAATACGGGACAAGCCGATCCAGTCCGCAGGCATCACAGTGAACCCTCAAAAAACCTCGGGCTAAAACGCCGCAATCCAAGAATGCCCGAAGCTCCTGTTCCACGAAGTGTGGCACCACTTTGTCTCGCTCTCGTTGCCGGGCGAGGAAGGTCTCCAGGTAGCGAACAACCACATTATAAAGAACCGTCTTTTCGGGATTGCGGGGTACATACTCCCCAGCACTTTCACAAACGATGAGATCCGGTTTGGCAGGCATGAGTGCGCAATGGCCGGATGGGAGTTCCTCCGGGAAATATGTGACGGGATTTGGGCAGACCGCTCCCATGAAACAGCCTCCTGCGACAGGAAAGCCGCCAACTTATCCAACTGGCCGACAAGCGATTTGAGCGAATATTTCTCTGCGGGCATGCCGATGGCGATCCATCGCCTCGCCGAGGTCACCTCAGCTCGGCATTATTTTATGAGCAGCGAATTCTGGAGATCGGCGTGATTACAGGATAGGAGAATGGCACTGCACATTCGAAGTTTGCGGATTTGGATCCAATTTGGATCCAAAATGGCGATTGCGCTATTTCGTGGCTTTTTGATTTTGCTGTAAGTGGTTGATTTTATTGGTGGGCCCAGCAGGACTTGAACCTGCGACCCGCTGATTATGAGTCAGCTGCTCTAACCAACTGAGCTATGGGCCCATCTAACTGGCGGAACTAAGTTTAGCGGCTACAGCCTGTTCGGCTTCCCGGGCAGGTGTAGTGAAAATCGTAGGGGAATTTTCCGCGAGTTTTTCCACGGCTTCCCTCAAGTGCTCCTGGCTGAGATGAACGTACCGCCTGATCATCTTCGGTTCCTTCCAGCGTCCAAGCGCCTGAAGTGTTCTATCCCCGGCACCCTGCATCCCCAATCGGCTCGCGAACGTATGCCGGAGAGTATGTGGGGTGACGTCGGCTAATTTAGCATGCCGGCAGGCGTTTTCAAAGGCCGTTCGGATGGCCTTGTAGGGCTGGCCAAGCCGGTTCACAAAGACCCATTCGTTCGTGGCCGTCTCCTTCAGTAGCGCCAGGGCCTCCACCAGAATCCGGTTGATCGGGAGTGTGTCCGTTTGTTTGCCCTTGGCATAGGCTGCTTCCACCGTCAGAAAACCTCTCGCCAGGTCGACGTTCTCCCACCGAAGCGTGAGCGCTTCGGCCAGGATGCGAAGGCCGGTGTAGATGCCGACCAGGATGATGGTACGCAGTGGTTCCTTCGCGGCCGCAAGCAGCCGGCTCTCCTTGTCCGGTGTCAGAAATCGAACCTTGCCCTCAGGCGCCTCAAACTTCTTTACCCGTCGGGCCGGATTTTCCCCCTCGCATTTTTTCCAATCCATCAAACGGTTGTAGAGAGTCTTCAGACAGGTGATCTCCCGGTTCGCCGCAACACGGGCATTCTCGGCGACACGCTTCTGTTTGTGTTTCTCGACCAGGAAGGGGTGGATCTGGCTCAGCTGCTTCCCCCCGAAACTCTTGTCCATCTGCCCGAGGGACCGAGAATAGGAGCGGTAGGTCTTGGCTCGTTTGTTCGCCTTGACCATTCCAGGAAGGCCTTCTTTGAGTCCTCGAACGTCATATCGAGACGCTTTTGCCTAATGCCGATTTCCCCTCTCAGCACCGCGGAGCGCTTGGCGATCGCGATCTCGGCGGCGACGCTTCTTGGGATGTTCCGTCCAAGGGAAAGCTGGAACCGCGTGCCCTGGTGCCGGAACTCCAGCCACCAGGCTTTGCCGCGCTTGTAAATACCGTCACCTTTGCGAGCCATCGTCACTTCCTGTCTGCCCTTGTTCCGTCTGATTTTCACGCAAGCAGCCGATGCAAATTCTATCGGGCCGGCTGGACGCACGTCTGCGGTTAAACTCCCGAGGTCTCCGGTCGGTCCATGTTAAACATTGCCCCGATGAACACAGGGCGCAGGGCTCCAACCGGATCTCAGCTGGAGCGAACACTGCGCCCTTCCTCCGGGCACATTTGCCCGGGCTGCCATTTGGTGTTCGAGAGTTTGGGAGTGTCGATTTCCCACGCGCGGAGCAAAGCGCATCGGGGGGAGATTCTTGCCGGTAACCCAATTCCTTTTTAAGTCGCCGCCGTTACTGCTCTTGTTGGACAAGCGGTGCAGCTTTGGGCGAATTCCTGCAAGCTCCATGTCCATGCGCAGGTCCATCTCGAGCGCGCGCAGGGACTGCCGCGGTGTTTGAAGCGAGCCGGAGCGTTGCCGCGCGCGCAGTTGCCGAATCTTGGATGCGTAATAATCCCGCGGTTCTCCGCGATATTCCTTTGGCAGATATTCGCGGCCGCCGTCCACCCTAATAACGTGTCTGGCCATGTTTGTCTCCTCTCGATATCGGTTTTACAGGCACCCGGCCTTCTTCGCTTGCCGGTTGTAGATGTTCGCGTTTCCGTACCGCTCCCTCGTGTAGCCGACCCAGTTAAAGGGCAGGGTCTCAAAGATCAGCATCACGCCCGCGTCCGTGAGCGATTCCCTGAACTCGCGTTCCTGCTGCGCACATTCGGCAAGCTTCAGCGCCGCTTCGGCAACCGCCTTGACCTTTTTCGCGTAAAGGGCCTGGTTGTTAGAACAGTCGCCGCGGCGCATCCAAGAAAATCGGGCCGCGTTTTTCATAAATAAAATCAGATTGCTCGGGCCTTACGATTGCCCGTGAAAGCGCCAGCAGGAGCGCCACGACGCCGTCGATGCGTTCCGTGCTCTTTGCTTTGTCCGGTTTCTTGTTGCCGGCCGGATCGGTCCTGATGGCAACGTTCGCCAGATTCCACCGCAGGACCGGATTGCCGCCGTGCCGGATCTTTTTCCCGAGCACCAAACCTTCAAACGCCAGGGTCGGGGCGGCCATCGAGGCGAAGCCCATGCCAACCACACTCGCGTCCTTCGAGTTCGTCTGCGTCAGGGCCCATCGCGCAGGAATCCCAGGTATCCATATCAAGCCACTGCGAATGGGCCTCGGTCCACACGTTCATCCGATAGCGCAGAAACGCATTCAGCGCCGACGGGACCTGCTTCGCCTTCTCTGCCTGTTCCCGGATGGATTCCAGGCTCACCGACACCCCCAGGTTCGCATTGGCCTTGACGAACACGGTCTCATCCATAGGATCGTCACCCTCATCCAGGCTGGCGATATAGGGGAAGAACGTTTCGTATGTTGACGCTGCTACGGGGGGCGGGGTAAAATGAAAAAAATCACATGCTTTGACTTTGATACCCTGCAAAGGAGAATTCTAATGGGGAGCCTAGGATTTTCTCCAAAAACCTGTGGGGCATTCGCGATTGTGATTTTCTCATTCGTGGCTTCATTGCTTGTCCATGCGCAGGCTCAGAAACTCAGCAAGCCCCAAAAGCCGCCACAAGCCGGAACCATTCGAGTCAATGTCGGAGTGGTACAGACCGACGTTATGGTCTTCGACAAGCAGGGACATTTCGT
Organism: Terriglobia bacterium; assembly: GCA_020072565.1. Taxonomy (NCBI): domain Bacteria; kingdom Pseudomonadati; phylum Acidobacteriota; class Terriglobia; species Terriglobia bacterium. Next base: position 76,241 of record JAIQGI010000026.1, on the reverse strand, counting down.
CCCGGACCTCAAGAAGGAACAGTTCGAATTACGCCTTGATGGCAAGGTTCAGCCGATCGAGTTCTTCGAGATGATCTCCGCCGGGAGTCGCCATGACGAAGAGACCTGGACTAAGGAAACAGACATGCCAGCTTCTGTGACACCACGGTCGGTTGCCAGCAATCCCAATCCGGGCCGCACTCTTCTATTCTTTGTCGATGACTTGCATTTGTCAGCCGATAGCACCATCCGCTCCCGGTCGGCATTAGTAGGCCTGCTCAACACCTCCATGGGACCAAACGACAAGGTTGCGGTGCTAACCGCTTCGGGTCAGCTTGGCTCCGCTCAAGTTCTTTCGAACGATAAGGCTGCTTTGCTGGCTTCGCTGGAAAAGCTCAACTACAGGAGTTCCGGCGCGGAAGACCTCCAATATCCCCCCATGACAGAGAATCAAGCGCATTTGTTGGAGCAGAATGACCGGCGCGTGCTCTCCTATTTTGTTTCAGCGATCGTGCGGAGACCCGTAGATTTGGATAGGAGCCTTCTCGGAGAGAGGGAAATCAATGACGCGATCGCAACTACGATGAAACGGGCAGCCGCCTTGGCCGAATGGTCTGCGAGTCTTGGCGAGAAGTCGCTCGTGAGCCTTCGCAACCTCTTGCGATCAGCGGAAGCATTGCCGGGACGTAAAATAGTGTTCTTCCTGTCCGACGGATTTGTCCTCCAAACTCAGCGAGGCGATATCGTTGCCAGGATAGGCGAATTGACCACGGCTGCAGCTCATGCAGGGATTGTGGTGTACACGCTGGACACACGCGGCCTTGTGGTCGGTCTTTCGGATGCGAAGAGGCCCGATTTCGCCGGATTGTCAGCACGCAGTGGCTCCAACGAGGCTGCAGCGCCAATGGATGCTCTCAACGCACTCGCTGCAGACACGGGCGGCAAGTTCCTGAAAAACACGAATGCGCTGGATACTGCCTTGATTACGACATTGGCGGAGGTATCACGCTACTACCTGCTGGGCTGGGCGATCGATCCTGACAAACTGAGACCGGGCAAATACAGCACAATCAAGGCTTCCATCAAGGGGCGATCAGACCTGAACGTGCGTGTGAGGCAAGGTTCCCTTGATCTGTCCAACCTGGTTCGGGAGAAGAAGTGATGAGGCGCGCCGAAAATTGGGTGAGTTGATTTCAGGCTGTATTCCCTGTCATCACAAGACGTTGGCACTGAAGATCGGGCAAAATGGGGCAAAATGCCAGGAGAGGTACGAGGACGTCATGTAATCAGGAGGATTTATGAAAATAGGTAGGACACTTTTGCCTATATTCCTCTTGCTGCTTGCAGCCGCCATCCTGATGCCCGCATCGCTCCAGCAATCATCCAGCCAACTGTCAGAAGCCAGGAGGCATTACTTTTCGGCGCGAGATTTCATCAGGAGGAGCGAATGGGATAAGGCATTGGCGGAACTGAAGGCCGCCATGCGGTTTTCGCCGGAATTCGTGGAAGCCCACAATGATTACATCGCGAATCCCCGAAATCAGCCTGCCGACATCATTGCCGAATATCAAGCCTATCTCCAGGCGCATCCCGGGAGCGCTACGTTCCATTATTGTATGGGCAAGGCTTATGCGAGGGCGGGCCGAATCAAGGATGGAGAAGGCGAATACCGAAAAGCTCTGAGCATTGACCCGGGATTCGCCTGGGCGCTCCTGGAGCTCGGTTCGGCGTCCCTGCAGAATCAGGACCGGGCGAAGGCAGGTGAGCTCTTTGAAAAAGCACGGAAACGAGCAGGCAGCAGCGCGGCGCTGCACCTTGCCCTCGCAACGCGATTGCTTGAAGCGCAGAGATTCGCCTCTGCCCGAGCTGAGGCCCAACGGACGCTGGAGCTGGATGCGGAATCTTATGAAGCCTGCACGGTTCTGTGGAAAGCCAAGCTGCGGCTCACCAGGGGATCGGAAAAGACTCAAGCCGAATTGCTGCGGGATGTGAGGAACCTCGAAGCCAGGTATCCCGGGGACGCCCAGGCCTTATCCGTGGCCTTGCAGGGATACCAGCTTGTGTTCGAGGATCAGGAGGTGAACCGGCTCGGAAAAACGATTCAGTCACTCGAGCAGAAGCCGGGGAACCATTGGATCGTCCTCACGCCAGCCGGAGAGAAGATCGATTACTCAGGTCCCTTTGTGGATCATTTCCGTGAGGCCATGAGTCTCTTCCGAGATCCCAAGACCCAGCTCGAGGCCCTCAAGAAGATCGAGCGGGAAACGGATGAGGAGAATTTCAAACTGTACGGCCTCTACCCCACCGAAGCTACGATTTCCTTGCGCTCGGGAGACCTGGAGAATGCGGAGCGCCTGTACAACCTGATGGCGAAAGCCGGACTCGGTTCTCGACTCAGCTCGCTCCAAAGCGGATTGGCTAAAGCCTATATAGACCGGAATATCAAGCTCGACGTTGCCCAGGATTACGTTGCTCAGGCCATCGAGGTAGCTCGAAAGGCCCTCGCCCCAACTCGAGATGTCCAGAGCACCGACGGGATCTCGGGAGTTGAGAAAAGTGCCCTTTCAGAGCTCCTCTATACACAGGGACGGTTATTCCTGGCCAGAAGCTTGACCGCCCAGGCTGTGGCGCCCCTGACGGAATCCCTTCAGTTGACGGAGACTGAATCCGCCGCATTTGAACTTGGGGTGATTTACAGCAAGCTGAATAGGACAGAGGAGGCGATAAAGATGCTGGCAGTCGCCTGGTCCTTTGATGGAGGCAAGAAAGCAGAAGCGCGGGCTGCGTTGGAACGCATATACGGCAACATGGAGAAATCAATACCCCTGGATAGCTTTCTCAATTCGTCAGCCGAGCGCCGCAAGGCCTCGCTCCGCGATTCGGCCATCCAGGCGGGAAAGCTAAGTGCTCTGGAAGGCAAGACTGCGCCGGGCTTCAGGCTCGGTTCCATCTCCGGAAAGAAGATGAGCCTTTCCGATTTTCACGGAAAGATAATCGTACTGAACTTCTGGGCCACGTGGTGAGTGCCGTGCGGCGCGGAGTATCCGCACCTTCAGAAGATTCAAGACGAGTACAAGGATAAAGGCGTAGCGGTGCTTATGGTCAGTCTGGACGAAGATGATTACCTTGTTCACATCTATGCGAAGAGGAAGCCTGCTTCCGCAATCATTCTGCCTGCTGCGAACCAGGCGAAACGGCTGAGGGATGCCTACGGAGTGGTTGGCATTCCCGCGACATTCGTGATTGACAGGGATGGCGTCGTACGTTACTTCAACACGGGTTTCAGGCAAGGCGTGGAAAAGACTTTTAGAGTCTGGATTGATTCTCTGGTAAAGGAAACGGGCCGTTGATTGCCGGTCTCCGGAGAACGAGAAATAGGCCCGAAGGATCTTACGAGACGACCCGATGGAGGGCGAAAATGTCCATACAGCCTGCGCTTCAGATGCCGTTTGTGTGCACTTTCCTTCTTTTTTGCCTGACAGGTCCATTGCATTCTCAGGCACAAAGAACCCCATCCGGACAGGAACCTACTATACGCGTCAGCGTGGGGCTGGTTCAGACTGACGTCATGGTCTTCGACAAGCAAGGGCATTTCGTGCCGGATCTCAAAAAAGAGCAGTTTGAATTGCGCATTGATGGCAAAGTCCAGCCGATCGAATTCTTCGAGATGATCTCCGCAGGAAGCCGCCACGACGAGGAGATATGGGCAAGAGCCGAAAACAAGCCTGTTCAGATTCCTGAGCAGCACGCCACGAAATTTGAGAATCCCGGGCGCACGCTCTTGTTTTTCGTGGACGATTGGCACCTGTCGGCAGACAGCACTATGAGGTGCCGGGCTGCGCTTTCCAACTTGATCAATGTGTCGGTCGAGCCGAGGGACAGGGCCGCAATATTCGCGGCATCAGGACAGCTTGGTTCGACTCAGCAACTCACAGGCGACAAGGCCATGCTGCTTGCTTCCCTGGAAAAACTAAGTTTCAAGAGCGCGGGAGCGGAAGACCTTGCATGGCCGCCGATGACCGAGGCCCAGGCGGCGGCGCTGGATCGTAATGATAAGGCGGTATTGACTTATTTTGTTTCGGCCATCCTCCGTAAACCTGTCGATCTCGGCATGATCATTCCCGGGGATGGAGGGCCCCTCAAGGAAGCCGTGGAAACAACCCTCCGAAGAGCCTCTTTTCTCGTTCAGCAGTCAGCAGGCCTTGGCGAGAGATCGTTGGGTGCTCTGCGCAGTTTCTTGCAGTCTGTAGAAACCTTGCCTGGGCGAAAAATAGTCTTCTATCTATCCGACGGATTTGTTCTTCAGACTAAGAGCAGCGATGTCGTTTCAAGAATAAATGAAATCACGACTGGAGCGGCACGGGCGGGAATCGTCGTCTACACGCTCGATGCTCGTGGCCTGGTAGTAGGGCTCCCTGATTCTAAGGTAAAGAGGGCGCCGGACATTACCGGATCACTAGCCGGTAGCGGCGTTAATGAAGTGGCCGCCTCAATGGATGCCCTCAATGCCATTGCGAGCGACACGGGCGGCCGCTTCCTGAAAAACACCAATGCCCTGGATGCGGCCATGATCACGACCCTAGAGGAAATCTCGCGCTACTACCTGCTGGGCTGGGCGATCGATCCGGAGAAACTCCAAGCGGGCAAAAACAGCACGATCCGGGTTGCCATAAAAGGAGGCTCCAGCCTTAACGTACGCGTGCGACAGGGTTCACTCGATCTCTCAAAGCTGGTGCAGGGCAAGAAATAGAATTAGTCATCCGAGCGTGCAGCAGACACAATGCGGGGAAACCCTTCGCTGACCACACTTCATTTTGAAATCCTGCGTTCTACAAGTCGAGGTGTAAAATGTCTTGGGAGAAGGGGAATCATGATCAAGACTTTTGAAGCTGTGGTTGACGATCGAGGCAATGTGAAGCTGCTCGAGCCGGTGCATCTCAAGTCCGGTCGCCGGGCATTCGTCCTGATTCTGGACGAACCGGCAGATCACGACAATGGGACAGCGATCCTGAGTGAAGCAGCACTTTCCGACTGGACGAAGCCCGAGGAGGATGCTGCGTGGTCACACCTGCTGTCGGGCAATGGGCGCCGGTGACGGCTGATGGCCAGACGGGAAGAGGCTTGAACGTAATGGAAGAGACTGTAGCAATGACAGAGGAGAAAGTCGACAGGATAATCCGGGAGATGGTTCGGCGCATCGTGGACGGATTCCATCCCGAAATGATCGTGCTTTTCGGATCGCATGCGCGCGGAGATGCCGGTCCCGACAGCGACGTCGATCTCCTCGTCGTAATGCCGGTCAACGGATCCAAACGGGATCTGACCATTAAAATCCGGAAGGCGCTTGCCGGCATCGGCTTGGCAAAGGACGTGGTCGTGGCGACTCCGGAAGAACTCGCCCGGTACCGGGATTTGGTAGGCACGATCATTTATCCCGCAATGCACGAAGGGACCATTGTGTATGAGCGCAGCGCCTGAGAACCTGCGCCTGGCGCGCATGTGGTTCGAAAGAGCTGAAGAAGATTTGCACGTCAAACGCCCAGACCTGAAAACTCCAAGGCGGCAAGAGTCTCCATGACCCGCGCGTCTTCGGGTCGTGACGCCTTGGCTGCAGGGCCAAAAACAGCGAGGCCCGCCAATTTGGGCGGGCCTCATCGTCATCGATAATTGCAGAAAGAAACTGTAGCTAATCCCGCATGATGCTGCCTTCCAAGAAGGCTTTCAACATGCGGCTGCGGGATGGATGCCGCAATTTGCGCAGCGCCTTGGCCTCGATCTGGCGAATGCGCTCGCGGGTGACTGAGAAGCGCTGGCCGACCTCTTCGAGCGTGTGCTCGCTGCCGTCGCCCAGTCCGAAACGCATCTTGATGACCTGCTCTTCGCGTGGGGTCAGCGTCTTCAGCACCGACTCGGTCTGTTCCTTCAGATTGATGTTGATCACAGCCTCCGCCGGCGAGACCACGCCGCGATCCTCGATGAAGTCGCCCAGATGGCTGTCCTCCTCCTCACCGATCGGCGTTTCGAGGCTGATCGGCTCCTGTGCGATCTTCAGGATCTTGCGCACCTTGCTCACCGGGAAGTCCATCTTCTTGGCGATTTCTTCGCTGGTCGGCTCGCGGCCGTATTCCTGCACCAGGCTGCGCGAAGTCCGGATCAACTTGTTGATCGTCTCGATCATGTGCACCGGGATGCGTATGGTGCGCGCCTGATCGGCGATGGCGCGCGTGATCGCCTGGCGTATCCACCAGGTCGCGTAGGTGGAGAATTTGTAGCCGCGCCGGTACTCGAACTTGTCCACCGCCTTCATCAAGCCGATGTTCCCTTCCTGAATCAGGTCCAGGAACTGCAGGCCGCGGTTGGTGTATTTCTTCGCGATCGAGACCACCAACCTCAGGTTGGCCTCGACCAGCTCCTTCTTCGCGATGTCGGCCTCGAGCTCCCCGGCCTTGATGGTCGCCAGGGTTCGTTTCAGCTCGGGGATGGTGGCGAAGGCCTCTTCCTCGATCTCACTGATTTTGGTCTCGTGATGTTTGATCTGCTTCCTGATCGCCTTGGCGTCCTCAAGCCGGCGGGGCGCCTCCAGGCTCCTGGTCTGCTTGTGAACTTCCTGTTCCAGAGCCACAACCTCGTCCACGGTGTTTTTGATCACGCCGACGAGTCGCTCGTGTTGCGCGGGGCTGAGCTCGAGGATGCCCACCTTGCGGGCCACATCGATCCGATGGCGAGCGAACATGGAAAGGTGTTTCTTGTACGGGCGAGATCCCTTGCGGCACTGGGACAGCCTCTGCCGGTATCGATTGGCCGCCCGTTCATGCTTGCGGATGTCCTCGACGGCCTCCAGTACGATCTGCTTCTTTTCACCCAGTCGTTCTTCGGTGATCTCGTCGTCGTTGAACGAAACGACGTCGCGAATCGAGATGAGGCTCTTTTTGAGTTTGTCCCCTATGTTCAGAATTTCGCGGACCACCAGCCTGGAACGGGAGAGGGCCTTCAGCACAATCTTCTGGCCATGCTCGATGCGCTTGGCAATCTCGACCTCGCCCTCGCGGCTCAGCAGCGGCACCGTGCCCATTTCGCGCAGGTACATGCGCACCGGGTCGTTGGTCTTGTCGAGCGTGATGGCGCCGAAATCGAACTCGTTTTCCTCGGCATCCTCGCCCTGCTTGTCCTCCTTCTTCCCCTCGTCCTGAAACTTCTGCTCCGAGTCGATCACCTCGATACCCGCAGAACCGAAAAGAGAGAAGATGCTGTCAAGCTCATCCGAAGAGCAGATCCCCTCCGGCAGCAGGTCATTGACTTCATCGTAGAGCAGGTATCCGCGCTCCTTGCCCATCATGATCAACTCTTTCACTTCATCGTATTTTTCTTCGATAGACAAACCTGCTGTCTCCTTTCCGGCTATTTCCTGGACAGGCTGACCAGTTCGCGATCGACCTGAACCCGCTGCTCGATAAGATGGTTCAGTAACGTATCGTCCTTCCGCTCGACTGCTTCAGCGATCTTTGTGAGTATTTCCTGCTTCTTCGACTCCAGCTTGATACTACGCAGCGCGCAGAGAAAACTTTCAGCCGTTTCGCGGGAAAAGTTCTCCGGCACCTCCTCCATCTGGAGCTGGGCCAGCATGACCTGTTCCGCTTCACCGGCAAACTTCCGATGAAGGCTCTCAAACGTCGTAACTACTCCCAGTCGGAAATCGTCCAGGAGCACGGTGAATACCCTCTCCGTCGCCAGACCTTCGAAATCCCGGTCGGAGCAGAGGGAAAGAATGTGCGGCTGGAGCGTTGAATGGTTGAGCAGGAATTGAAGGAGCCGCTTTTCCGCGAACTTCATCGCTCCCATCGATGCCAGGGGAGCTTCCCGAAGCCGCGTCTTCTTTTGCTGCGCCGCCCGCTTCACTTCCGCGAGCAGCTGCTGATCCTCGATCTGCAACTTGCGGGCAAAATGAAACACGTAATCCGAGCGCTCGACGGCGTTCGGAACCTTGGCCAGATACGGCAAGACCGCATTCAGCACCTGGACCTTACTCTTCGGGTCGCCCAGGCCTCCCCGGCTCTGCAGTGCGGTTTCCAGCACAAATTCGAGGTAGGGAGCGGACTTCCTCAGCCGGTCCAGATATTCCTTTGCGCCTGCACTTCGAACGAACGCGTCCGGGTCCTGCCCTTCGGGCAATCTGAATACCCGAACCCGAAAATCCTCCTCCAGGAAAAGGTCGAGTGATCTTTGTGTTGCCGCAAGCCCTGCAGAATCAGGATCATAGCTGACTACTACCTCACGGGTATACCGCCCGAGCAACTTCACCTGTTGAGGAGTCAGGCTGGTACCCAGCGAGGCAACCACGTTCTCTATTCCGTGCTGGAAAGGGATAAGAAAATCCATGTACCCCTCGACCAGCACGGCATAGTCTGACTTTTGGATCCCTCCCCGGGCATAGCTCAACCCGAAGAGATTCCGGCTCTTATTATAGAGCCTGCTCTCGGGGGAATTCAAATACTTCGGCTGATGATCTCCAAGAGCGCGGCCGCCAAAGGCAATGACACGGCCGCGGATGTCGGTGATCGGGAACATGATCCGGCCGCGAAAGGCGTCGTAATGGCGGCTGCCATCCTCGGAGCGCTTGACCAGGCCACATTCCTCCAAGGCCGCAACCGGGAAGCCCTTTTTCTGCAGGTGGACCAGAAGCGAGGTTCCCCCGGCCGGCGAATATCCGAGCTTGAAACGGTCGATCGTCTCCCGAGTCACCCCTCTTCCCTGCAGGTAAGCCAGGGGCGAGCGCCCTTCCTCGGTCTCGAGCAGCGCATGGTGGAAAAAGAGCGCGGCAGCCTCTGCGGCCTTGCGCATCGTGTCGCTGTCGCTGCCGGTGCTGGGCTCTTCCCGTACCGCCGGCTGCGGCAGCGCGATGCCATACCTCTCAGCAACGAAACGCACCGCCTCAGGAAAGGAAATCTGCTCGATCTGCATCACGAACTTGAAAAGGTCCCCACCCACGCCGCAACCGAAGCAGTGGAAGATCTGCTTGTCCTCGCTGACGTTGAACGAAGGCGTCTTCTCGGTGTGAAACGGGCAGCGCGCCACGTGGTTCCGCCCGCGTTTCTTCAGCGCGAGATACTCGGAAACCAGTGAGACGATGTTGACGGAGTTACGCACTTCATCAAGCACGCCATCGGAGTATAAAGGCATACGATTACGCTCGAGGTTTTTAGTTCAGAAATGATAGCAGAGTGAAAAAGAAAAGCCAGCCCTCAGAATCCGACATTCGACCAAAGCCCGGGGTCAGGAGCAAGGAAATAGATTGGAGGCCGGGAAAATCAAAGTGCTGTCGGCGATGAGAGCCGCAACTCTTTTAACATCAGTTAGTTAAGATATCGGCGCGTTTTCGACCGACTCCGGGATCCTGCTTTCGACCGAAAGTCACGATCTTTTGCGGTTGATCAGGCTGGCGACGAAACCCGCGCCGAAGCCGTTGTCGATGTTGACTACCGTTACGTTCGACGCGCAACTGTTCAGCATGGCAAGCAACGCGGTGAGCCCGCCAAAGGAGCTGCCGTAGCCGATACTGGTAGGGACAGCGATCACGGGGACACTCACCATTCCGCCCACCACGCTGGGCAGAGCCCCCTCCATCCCGGCAACCACGATGATGGCCCGGGCGCGTGCCAGAGCCTCGCGCGCGCTCAGCAGGCGATGAATCCCTGCCACACCGGCATCAAAAGTGGTTTCGACTTCATTTCCCATCACGCGTGCGGTCAGCACTGCTTCCTCCGCCACCGGAATGTCGGAGGTGCCGGCGCAAACAACATGGATTATCCCGTCGCCGTGGATCGTGGCATCCTGAATGATGCTGGCAGCCTGAGCCATCTCATGGTATTGCGCCTTCCGGGTCACCCGCCGCACGGCGGCGTAAACATTCCGAGGACAGCGGGTAATGAGAATGTTGGTCTTTTGCGGCAGCAGGCTGCGCACGATGGCAGCCACATGCCCGGGTTTTTTCTTCAGGCCGAAAATCACTTCGGGGAAACCCTGCCGCAGGGTGCGATGATGATCAACCCGCGCGAAGCCCAAATCTTCGAAGGGAAGGCTCTCCAGGCGCTTCACTCCCTGATGAGGCGTCAGCGCCCCCTTTTGAACCTGTTCGAGAAGATTCAGGATGTCGTTTCGGTGCATGATCAGCAGTGATGAGCGCTTTACTCATGGCTCATCACTTCCCATATATCAGCAGGTCGCGCCTGGCGGCGCGACCTGCAGTGTTCGTCCCATAAGGATCAGTGGTTGAAGCGCCGGCCACCGCCCCCGCCTGGCCTCCGTTCCCGGTCACGGCCGCCGCGCTCGTGTCCACCTCCACGCGGCGGTCTGTCTCCGCGCCGGGGCGGTCGCGAGCTGGGTTCCGCAGGCGGCAGGCCCGCCGCCTCGCGCAGAACGGCTTTGCGGCTCAAACGGATCTTGTTCGGAGGCTCGATGCTGAGGACCTTCACCAGGACCTGTTCACCAAGCTTGAGTTCGCTGTTGATGTCCTGAACGCGATAGTCGGCCACTTCGGAGATATGCAGCAGGCCCTCTGTGCCGGGGAAGATTTCCACGAAAGCGCCGAAATCGACCAACCGGGTAACCGTGCCGAGATATGTCTTCCCCACCTCAGCTTCCATGACCAGGTCTTCGATGATCCGGATCGCCTTTTGAGCCGACTCCGAATCCGTCGACGCGATGTTGACCTTGCCGTCGTCCTCGATGTCGATCTTCACGCCGGTCTGCTCGATAATCCCGCGAATGGTCTTGCCGCCGCTGCCGATCACGCCACCGATCTTGTCCTTTGGAATCTGGATCGTGATGATGCGGGGCGCATAGGTGGAGATCTCGGAGCGCGGCGCGCCCAGTGCGTCAACCATGCGCTGCAGAATGAAAAGGCGCCCCTCCTTGGCCTGAGCCAGGGCCTCGGCCATAATCTGGCGGGTAATGCCCCCGATCTTGATGTCCATTTGCAGGCCGGTGATCCCCTTGGCAGTCCCCGCGACCTTGAAGTCCATGTCTCCGTAGTGGTCTTCGGCCCCGGCGATGTCTGTCAGCACCGCATATTTGTCGCCTTCCTTGACCAATCCCATGGCCACGCCCGCCACCGGAGAGGCAATCGGCACGCCGGCATCCATGAGCGCCAGAATGCCGCCGCAGATCGTAGCCATCGAAGATGAGCCGTTGCTCTCCAGGATGTCCGAAACGACCCGCACCGTGTAGGGAAAGGCCTCTTCGACCGGCATAACAGGGAGGATGCTCCTTTCGGCCAGGGCTCCATGGCCGATCTCGCGCCGTCCGGGACCGCGCAGTGGCTTGACTTCACCGACGCTGAAAGGCGGGAAGTTGTAGTGCAGCATGAAGCGCTTGAACGATTCGCCTTCGAGCGTATCCATGCGCTGCTCGTCGTCAGCTGTCCCCAATGTCGCCGTCACCAGCGCCTGGGTTTCGCCACGTGTGAACAGGGCAGAACCGTGAGTCCGAGGCAGCAATCCCACCTCGATGGTGATCGGGCGGATTTCGTCAAAGCGGCGGCCATCCGGCCGGATCCTGTCACTGAGGATCTCCTTGCGAAAGATCTTCTCCATGATGTGCTGGAAGATGGCGCTGGCCTGGGATCGGCGCTCCTCTTCTTCTTCGGGTATGGGACTGACGATTTCCTTGGAGATTTCGTCCAGCCTGCCGTAGCTGTTGAGCTTCCCTTTGATATGCAGCGCGTCGGAGATCGCCTGACCGTAGGCCTGCTCGATGCGTGCGTATTCGGCCTGATCCAGAACCGGCTTGACGATCTCGCGCTTCACCGGCTGAATCATCGCGTACAATTCCTTCTGCAGGGCGATCAGCTTGCGGATGTTGTCGTGGGCAAAATCGAGCGCCTCAATCATGGTCTCTTCCGTGATCTGCTGCGCCCCTGCCTCGACCATGACGATCGCATCCTCAGTGCCGGCCACGATCAGGTTCAGGCTGCTGTCCTTGAGCTTGGTGAAGGGCGGGTTGGCCACCAACTGTCCGTCCATCAGCCCCACGCGCACCCCAGCGATCGGGTCGTTGAAGGGAATCGGCGAGCAGTACAAGGCCGTTGAGGCACCCGTAATGCTCATCACATCGGGATCATTTTCCTTGTCGGCCGAAAGCACCAGGGCTATGACCTGAACTTCGCTGCAGTAGCCTTCGGGAAACAGCGGCCGCAACGGGCGGTCGATCAACCGCGACGTGAGAATTTCCTTCTCACTCGGCCTCCCCTCGCGCTTGAAGAATCCGCCGGGGATCTTCCCCGCCGCATATGTGTTCTCGCGATAGTCCACCGTGAGGGGGAAAAAATCGACCCCTTCACGGGGTTCCTTCAAAGCGCAGGCGGTGGCGAGCACAACCGTGTCACCGTAACTGACATAAGCTGCACCGTCTGCCTGTGTGGCAACTTTGCCCATTTCGATACTGAATTCCAGTCCACCGATCTCGGTGGCAACTCTATACTTCATGACTGTTCCTCCTAGAATGAGATGCCTGCTTGCTCGAGTTTGGTGGGCTTGGAGATTCAGGAATTATGATTATGAGTCACGGGTTAAAGACTATCGATGGCAACAGATAGTCGTTAACTCATAACTCATAACCCATTTCCCACCTTGCTCCGGTTATTGCCGGACCCCAAAAGCGCGTCGAACCGACACTCCTGCCTGCTCGCTACAGAGATGGAGATAAAGAACTGACCGGCGCCTTTGATCTGATTGGCCCGGTTAAGGCATAGGAACGTTCGATGGCTTCGCAACGATGCCTCAAGTCCTTTTCCGTGACGTTCCGTGAGTCTATACGAGATAGGGCAGGGCGGGTCCGAGACCCGGTTCGGCCGCTTCCACGCGGGACCGGCACAGCAATTGTGCATTCCTATTTGCGCATCCCGAGCCGTTCGATCACGGTTCGGTAACGATTGATATCCTTTGATTTGAGATAATCCAGCAGGCGACGCCTTTTGCCGACCATTTTCAGCAATCCTCTGCGGGAATGATGATCCTTGGCGTGCACTTTGAAATGCTCCGTCAGGTAGGCGATCCTTTCGCTCAGAATGGCAATCTGAACTTCAGGCGACCCGGTATCAGTACTGTGGGTGCGATAGGCGTCGACAATCCCGGTCTTCTTTTCCCTCGTGAGCGACAAGACAACCTCCAGCAAATCGACTAGACAAACGCAGATAATAACATGGTGAGGATGCGGTTGCAATCGAAAATAAAGCGTGCGGATCTTCCGCCAATTCCTACAATCTAAAAAGGTTAGTGCCGGACAACAGGGGTTTTCCGATGCTGTTTCAGCGTCGCAAATTTGCCAGAGCTAGTGAGGACCAGGATAAAGCTCTTGAGAAATTGGCACTGAGATCCGGCAATGAGCCATGCCGGATCCAGAAGAACAGGGCCGCCAGCAGTGCCAAGGCCAGCAATGCGGCAATCGGAACTATCAGCTTCTTCGACCCGACAAAGCGAATCTTGATCCGCTGCCGCTTCCACCGGATGCCGCGGGCAGCACTGCGCACCATGCTCCCGGTGACGAGCCGGGTTCGCTGGCTGTACCCGGCAAGGAGCGAGCGGTCGCAAATGATGTTAATCAGCCTCGGGTAGCCTTTGGAGTTCGAATAGATACTCCGCAGGGCCCCGTTGGTGAACCCCACTCTCTTTTTTGAACCCGCGACGGAAAGACGGTGATCGATGTACTGGACCATGTCCTGTTTCGAGAGGGGCTTGAGCGCGTAGCGGATGGTGATTCTCTGGTTTAGTTGCCGCAATCCCGGCAGGCGAAGTTTCTGCGCGAGCTCGAGCTGGCCGACAAGGATGAACTGGAGCAGCTTCTTCTTGGCGGTCTCGAGATTGGAGAGGATGCGCAGTTGTTCCAGGACGCCCATGGACAGGTCTTGCGCCTCATCAATGATGATTAAGCTGAATTCTCCCCGCTCGGCGCCTTCGAGCAGGAAGCAGTTGAGCTCATCGATGAGTTCCTTCTTTGTCAATCCCTGCATCCAGCTCGGGTCATAGGGGAGTTCCCGGGTGGCAACGTCCGGTGCCGGTTGATGGTGGCTTGGTTTGACGCCGAAATCCTGGAGCACCGCCTTGAGTATTTCCTCCTCATTCAACAGTGGATTCAAAATCAGGGCGGTGCGGATGCTTTGGTTCAGCTTGCCAAGCAGCGCCCGACAGAAGGTGGTTTTCCCGGTTCCGACATCACCGACGATAGTGGTGAAACCTTCCTGCCGTTGAATGCCGTAAATAGCACAGTCAAGCGCACCCCGGAAGCCCTCGTTAAGGTAGAGGAATTCAGGATCCGGTGTGAGGCTGAAGGGTTTTTCTTTCAGCCCGTAATAGCTCTCGTACATGGGAAAAGCCCTCTTCCCTTTCCAAGCCTTGTCATATCGCCCTGGACTGGGCGGGTTCGCCTCGTCCCCGGCCATCTCCCCGGCAGCCGGCCTCCGCTCAGAAAAACGGAATGGGGGGCATAGCCATGACAAACATGAAATTCGAATCGTTCACGATTCCGAAGCCATATACAGCCTTATCGGATCGAATCCGCAAATTACCTATCAAAAGTGGGTCCATGTTGGGGAACAGGCTGTCCAGGTAGGCTGCCGTTCGGGAATGGGGAGCCAGCGTCAGGGTGGCAGGGGTCCCGATCATGTTGCCATCCGGTCCCCAAAGTTCCACTGTCACATTTGCCGGATCCGCGTTGTTGTTCAGCAACGCGACGCCGGTCTGGTAGCTGTCATTCTGGCTGACGATAGGGAAGATGAACTGGTTGAGAGGGGTAGCGGAGAGTTCGTAACTGGCGGCGAAATGGTCGTCGCTGGCGTTGAAGGTCAGCGTACCCAGGATCTGGTCCTGAGTGCTTTCGACTTCCACCCATCCGGCGGCGTTCAGAAACGCCGGGTCGGCGACCAGGTTATTAATGTCGCTGGGCGGGTTGTTGAATATGTTGGTGACATCGTCCCTGAGCTGTTCGCCGATCTTGAAATGCTTCTGAAACTGCCAGAGCACAGTTGCGTCCGCACCGTGGAACGTTACAGTCACATCGGCCTCGGCTGCGGCCGCATTGATCAGATTCAGGATGGTCTTCCAGCCGGGACAGGTTGCATATTGCGGTGCGGCGAGCCGGGTCACGCCAACGTGCTTGTAGCGATCGATTCCCTTGAGGATCTCAACCGATGTGCCGTTGTTGTAAAGCTCGTTGGAGAACACTCCCTCCGGCGCAGTCATATGAAGATACCCCTCGGTATCCAGATGATCCCTGGGGAAGAGATCGGGCAGGTCCTGGTTCACGCGGTTGCTCGCAGAGGCTGCCTGGGTGGGCTGGCTGTCAATCAGCGTCCCGTCATGTGCAATGCGTGCCACGCTGTAGGAAGCGGTGTAAAAGGTGTCGTTCAGGGTACTGAGCGAAATGGAAGCATCTCCGTTGCGGTTGACCACCGGAAGGATCCAATCGTGGAGACGGTCGGGATTGCTGTCCAGCGGGAGGCCGTTCAGGCTAGTCAGGTCCTTTTTCCCGATCGTGACATAGCCGGTGACTCCGGGCTGTTCACTATAGATGGCCAGCCAACCCGTACGTTCACCGTTAGGAGCATTGGAGTCGTCGAAATTAAAGATCTCCGCCACCGTCAGGGACACCTGCTGATTGGGGTCGAGGGTGATAAGAACAGGGTTGTTGACACCGGTCTCCTGATTCGGTTCCCCGAAGTCCTGCATCGCGTAAACGGTGATCGTGTTCGTCTGAGACGACAGGTTGAGGAGGCTGAGGCCGGTGAAGGTATCGGGCGAGCTGACAAATTTGCCGCCAGCCACCAACGTGATCGGTTTCATGAGGTCGATATTGTCGCTTACGAATTCCAGGGCAACGAGGATCTTGCCGTCGGCGGTAATGGCCATGCTGGACGGTTGATCAACGAAAGTATCGGGGCTATCGCCGACCTGGAGTTGCTCCAGGATAGAGCCGGTTTCGAGGTCGATTTGGAGAATCTGGTCATGAATGACGCCAGAGGCTCCGGTAGTGGCATAGAAGCCGAACTTGGAGTCTGAGCTGAAAACCATGTTGGCCGAGCCGAGGGGCTCGCCGGCGTTTGCCTGAAACTCCTGGAGCTGATCGAAATCGTCCGTCGGGATGACCGTGACGCTGAACATGTTGATGATCACCCACTTGGTCCCATCC
The DNA here is from genome assembly GCA_020072565.1 of Terriglobia bacterium. Taxonomy (NCBI): domain Bacteria; kingdom Pseudomonadati; phylum Acidobacteriota; class Terriglobia; species Terriglobia bacterium. Next base: position 60,086 of record JAIQGI010000026.1, on the reverse strand, counting down.
GGAGTGAGGCCTGTCCAACCCGGTGCCGGACCGGTGTTGCCGGTTTTAAGAATGGCACCGTCGGTAGCATCGAAGAGAAAAACCAGTTCACTAAACTGGACGTTGTTCCTGCCGCGGCTGGCTATGATCCCGGTCTTGCCGTCCGGCGCCAGTACTGCCTTGTTGAATATGGTGAAGGCGACAACATCGTGTACGGGATCCGGATTCTTGAGCGAGCCTTTCTTCGCAAACGTCGAAGTGTCGAAAAAATCCAGCTCCGGCGTCCCCGGATCTACATCTACGACCAGCAACGTACTCCCATCGGGTGAAATCGTAATCTGAGCCGGGATTCTCATCCCTGCTCTGATCCTGCCTAATTCGCGCCCGTCGGCCATGCTGAACTTGATTACCTCGCCGGTCCCGGCCGAGGATATGTAGCCGACAGTCTGGTCGGGTGAAAGTGTAAGGATGCTGCCGAAACCAAACTGCGCGTTGGCGAACGTATAGGTCGCCGCCAGGGAGCTTGTGCCGCTGGTCGCACCCATGTCGATGATAAAGATCCGCTTACCCTGCACGAAGTTGGCCGCGTTCTCGAAGACCGATACGACGGCAAATCGATTGTTTGGCAAGGGCGTTGCGAAGCACGGGGCGCCTCCGGTCGGAATGCGGTTCAGGATTTCCCCAGTGGACAGGGAAAACTCCACAATCACGCCCGACCCCGTATAAGCTACAAAGCCGCGTTGCTGGTCCTGATTGATTATAATGTTGGGAGAAATGTTGTCGGTCTGGTCGTTGTTGACATCAAAAATGAGCGGGCTCGTCGTTTCGGTCGGATTCCCCACGACTTTGGCAAACACTCTGAATTGGGCCCAGGCACTGGCGGAAGTTCCGATCAGAGCCAGAGTGACTGCCAGGATGAATTCGACCTTTCGGAAACTATGATTCCCAAACATCGCTTACTCCATTGCTACAAATAATTTAGCGCACGTAAAATGCGCATGACGGACGCGATATTTTAACACCACCTCCGCCATCGGACTAGTGCTATTCCCATTTCGGATCCTGGAGGGCAAACCTGGGATCCGGCGGACGAAAGCGACCTCTCCCTCCATCCGGACGACGCAGTTGAAACTAACAGGCTTCCTTCACGACGAATGACAGCCGCTGTACCGTGCTGCCGGTAGCGGCACGTATCCGCTGCAGCAGTTCCTGCTTCATGCCTGCCAGTGTCGGCAGCCAGGCTGCGTCGAGAACTTCGACCACAAGCTCCTCACCCCGCACCGCCAGCGGCCGGCAGAAATTTGCGACCCCCTCACCCAGCAATCCCCGCCAGGCACCGTCCAGGCAGGCAACCAGCCACTCGTCCTGAAACGGCGTGCCCCGATATAGAGAAAACAGAGTTGTCGAGATTGATTCCATTGCCATGACTCTGTGAGAAGGGGACATTCCGACTCCCGGGTCTTTGCTTGCGACCGGTCACATCGGATCTGGATAAGCGGGATGTCCGCTCGGCATCCGTCTATACCGGATGGTCACTTCTGCGCCTTGTCCACTTCTTCCTTGGCCTTGCGGATGAGTTCGCCCAATGCAGGATCATCCGGAACAGTCTCGTTGAGCGGCACGGTATGGCTTTCGATCTCCACTCTCTGCGCGCCGGACTTTATGGTCAAGCGGACTTCGGACAGCATCTGTCCTTCGTGGATCGGGCCGAGAACAAGAGTATCTCCGATCTGCTGGGCATCAATCGGCGTAGTGTAATCGTGGGCCACGACGAGCATATTGATTCCCGGCACGACCAGGGAGAGGCTGATCGCCTCACCCAGCCCCATTTCGGTGAGGATGATCACGTAGTCTGCCTTGCCGCTCAACTCGGCGACAATCTTGCGCGCGGCCTCCTGCGGTTTCTGGACCTGAAAATCTGTGCGCGAGATCCGCTCTTCCGGATCGATTAGCAGCCCGGTAATCCCCACCCGCAGTGGTTTTCCAGCCTTGGGATCGACTTGCAGCTCCTTTATGATATAGGGCTGGATAGCAGGAAAATTCGGGAGCTTCGTGGTGACATTGGCAGAAACCAGCGGCAGCTTGAGAAAGTCACCGGAAATCATTCCTGCTGCCGCCATGTCCCCCATCTCTTGCCAGACGGGAATGTCCCACGAGCTCACATTGATGGCATCCAGATTCGATCGCGAAGTCCCTTCGAGCATATACCGATTCACGATGGAGGATGCGGCCACCCCCCGGCTGAAGATGGACCCGCCGTCAAGGCGCAACAGGGACCGGGATGGGTATTTCTTGGCAAAGGCATTCCAATAGCTCATCCTGCGGGCGAAACCGCCTGCTGGGTGGATGGGTCAGCCACAGGGGCCGAAATTCCCCCGCAGGTCGCCGTATACGTCGATGGCAAGATTAAAGGTCTCGGAGCCATTGAGCAGCTGCTCGGGAAATTCGGTAGGCACGGGCGTCTGGGTGGCGCCGGGAGATTGCGGCGCGGGTGCAGGGAAAACCACAGGAAGGCACAAAAACAAAAGAGGTATACAATTTATTTTCATGTCAGGCTTTATGCTCTACCGATGATTCTGATCATCAATAAGTCCCGGGCACGTTGTGCCCCCTCCAGATTGCAGCATGATTCCGGTTGCCCTCAACCTGATCAGCGACTTGAATGAACTAGTGTAAAGTACCAGAGAACATCAGCGATGACAACACTGACACCAACGGCCTCTCGCCTGGTACTGGCATCCGCATCGCCGCGACGGCGGGAACTTCTGGCCGCACTCGGATTCAGGCTCCTCATCGATCCCAGTACCGGCCCTGAGCCGGAACGAAGACGCGGAGAGTCGGCCGCATCCTATGTCGTGCGCGCTGCCCGTCTAAAGGCGTGCGAAGTTGCCCCCAGGCACCGCAGTGACCTGATCATCGGAGCAGACACGATCGTCCTCCTGAGGGATCACATCCTGGGCAAGCCGTCTTCGGCGGCGGAGGCCGGGGACATGCTGCGAAGTCTCGGCGGCCGCTGGCACGAGGTGTTCACGGGGATCTGCCTCATTGACAACGCCTTAGGGCGCTCCGGTTCAGCCTCCAGCCGCTCTCGCGTCCATATGCGTCCCCTGACACGATCGGACATCGATTGGTACCTGGCTACAGGAGAGTATCGGGATAAGGCGGGGGCCTATGCCATTCAGGGGTACGCTTCGCTCTTCATCGATCGGATCGAGGGCTGTTACTTCAATATCGTTGGATTCCCCATCTTCACGTTCGCCCGACTCTGCCGCCGCCTCGACCTGCGGCTCCATGAGATCCGGTGACCGGGCTTGCGATTCAGACAATTGGGGAAAAGCGAACCAGGCGCGGCAAAGCCGCATCCCAAAAACCTCGACGCAGAGTTCGCTGAGCTCGCAGAGAGTGAAATCAGAAGATTGATATCCTGCCGCAGAAATTCAGTTCCACTTGAGTTTTTCCCGCAACAGCATGAAGAAGGTGCTGTTGGTAGCCTGGATCAAGCGGATCGTGGAGCGGGCTTTTTGGAATCGGATGCAATCACCTTGTGTCAGAGGCATCCCGACCTGACCGTCTACCGTCAGCATCACGTCACCCCCATGGCGCAGGCAGACTCCTACTGCTACACCATCCGGCACAACCACCGGGCGGTTGGAGAGAGTATGAGGGCAAATGGGGGTGATGATGAAGGCTCCGAGAGTCGGGTATACGATCGGCCCGCCGGCCGACATGGAATAGGCCGTGGATCCCGTAGGGGTGGAGATGATCAGGCCGTCGGCGCGGGTGATGGTGACCAGTTCGGAATTTACCCAGACTTCCAGCTCGATCATACGAGCGAGAGCTCCCTTGTTGATGACAGCATCATTCAGGGCCAGGTAGTGTGCCAGCTGATTCTCCTGCCTGAGGATGCTCACATCGACGAGCACGCGCTCCTCCAGCTGGTATTGCCCGGCGAGCAGACGCTCGAACGCCGGGTGCATGTCTTCGAGCTTCACTTCCGCCAGGAAGCCGAGGGAGCCGAGGTTGATTCCCAACAAAGGAACCCCGCTGCGGCCGGCAAGCCTGGCTGCATAGAGGAAGGTTCCGTCACCGCCGAAGACCGCCACCACATCCACGTTTGATGCGAGTTCATCGGCCGCCCTCACGCTGCTGGAGAGGGGATATTGGCTTGCGGTTTCCTGATCGAGGAACACTTCGACACCGCGCGCCTGCAGCCAGGGAATAATCTCGGTGACCACGTCGCGAACGCGAGGATCGTGGCGTTTCAGCACCAGACCGATCTTGCGCACGGGGGAATTCATGGTTTTGATCATACAGGAAGGAGCTGCAGGTGCAGCAAAAATTCTCGATTCCCTTCGGCACCCAGAATGGGCGAGGGAATGTTCCCCAGGACATCAAAGCCGGAGGCTCCTGCGAATTGCGCCACCGCGGCCAAGGCGGCGAGTTGCTTTTTTTTATCGCGCACGATCCCTCCTTTGCCCACTTCTCCCTTGCCCACTTCAAACTGCGGTTTCACGAGCACCACCAGGTCCACTCGAAAATCGACAGGACGAAGCGCCCGGGAGGCGATCCTGGTCTGAAGAGCATCCCTGAGCGGATTCAGTATCTTTGTGAGCGAGATGAAGGAGAGATCTGCCGTCACCAGGGAGACCTGCTCGGGCAGATCCTCCGGCGTGAGGTAGCGGACATTGCAGTGTTCATGAAGCACGACGCGCGCATCCGAGCGGAGCTTCCAGTCAAGCTGTCCGGCGCCGACGTCGTATGCGTGCACGGCGGCGGCCCCGTACTGCAGAAGGCAGTCGGTAAATCCTCCCGTGGAAGCGCCGAGGTCGGCGCAAACACGGCCGGCAACGCTGATGGGGAAGTGGTCCAGGGCGGCCTGGAGCTTCGCGCCGGCCCTGCTCACGAATGGCATCTCCCCGAGGATCCGGATCGCGGCATCGGCAGTCACCAGCAGCCCCGGCTTCTCGATCTTTTGCTCGTTCGCCAGCACCTGGCCCGCGAGGAGCAGGGCTTGAGCCTTGTGCCGGCTCTCGGCGAAGCCCCGCTCGACCAGCAATTGGTCGATGCGTTTCCTGGTCGCCGTCATGAATTCAAGTCGTCCGGCTGCAAACGAACTGTGCCAACTCGCGCAGCGGTTCGGCGCGGTTCCCGAATTCCCGGATCTCATCGAGGGCGCCGCAGATCAACTCCTGTGCCTTCTGGCGCGATGCCTCAATTCCGAACAAGGCTGGATAAGTGGCTTTCTTCACTTTCTGATCTTTACCGGCCGTTTTCCCGAGTTTCTCGCTGCTGGCGGTCAAGTCCAGAATATCGTCCACGATCTGGAAGGCAAGGCCGATTTTGCGGCCGAACTCCGTCAACGCATGGAGCTGCGCGGCATCGGTGCCGGCAGCCAGCGCCCCGCAGCGCGTGCAGCTCGTCAGCAATGCTCCGGTCTTCGAGCGATGGATATACTCCAAGACCGGTGCGATGACAGTCTTCCCTTCCGACTCCAGGTCTACCACCTGTCCCCCGATCATCCCTTCGACCGTGCCGGTCGCGTACGCAATCTCCCGAATAATGGCAAGCCGTGTCGCATCGGTAACATTCGGCAGTTCCGCCAGCACCTGATAAGCCCGCGTCATGAGGGCATCCCCGGCCAGGATCGCAATGGCGTCGCCGAACACCTTATGGCAGGTCGGGCGCCCCCGTCTGAGATCGTCATTATCCAGGGCGGGGAGGTCGTCGTGAATCAGAGAATAGGTGTGCATCATTTCAACGCCTGCCCCGAGGTGGAGCAGAGTATCCCGCGCGCCACCGGCGCTTTCTCCGGCAGCCAGCACCAGAATCGGACGCACGCGTTTGCCCCCGGCAAAGATGGAATAGCGCATCGCCTGATGGATCGTAGGGGGTTCTTCTTCCACCGCCGGTAACAGGCGCTCCAGCTGTTGATCGACTGCGAGTCTTATCTCCGACAGGTAACTGTGAATATCCATCAAAATGCCTAGGTATATTTTGAATTTAAGATTTTGGATTCTGGATTTGCGAAAGCCCACCAGCCCGAGAATAAAGTACCAGCCGGTTTCCGATCCAAAATCTAAAACCCAAATCATTTGGCGGCATCGTCGCCTTCCGTGGTGAACGGCGCTTCCACCATGCTGCCGTCGGCGCTCTTGATCAGAGTTTCCACTTTGCGTTCTGCTTCCTCGAGCTTCGCGTTGCAGAATCGGCTGATCTTTACGCCCTCCTCAAAGAGTTCCAGAGCATGATCGAGCGTGAGATCGCCCCCCTCCAGCTTCCCCACGATTTCTTCGAGCAGCTTCAGGTTGCTCTCAAAATCCTTCATTTTCATGTCCAAATCGCACCTCCGAAGCGGTGAATAAGCTGTCCCAACCCGGATCCCGGAATTGGACGGGATAAGCCGCCCGGACCCGAAGGCTCCGGGAGGAATCAGCTCTTTGTCTCTTCGACCCGGCAGCCGAGTTCGCCCCGCGCCAGTTTGACCTCGACGCGTTCCCCGCGAACGATCCCGGCCACGTCGCGCAGGATGACTCCGCGCTGGCTGCGGCAAATGGCATAGCCCCGCTGCAGGATCGCCAGCGGGCTGAGCGCATTCATCCGGCCCGCTTCCAGTTCCAGCTTTGATCTCCGGCTTTGCAGCCAAGTCCTGGCCGCAGACTGGAGGCGGTTTCGTTTTCCGGCCAGAATCTCCGCATTGCGGGCGATGGTCTGGCGCAGGTCCACTTTTATGAGCCGCATTTGCAGCACGCGCTCGCGGTGCCGGAGCGCAGTGAGGTGCCGCGCCATGGTTTGCGTCATCTTCAGCGTCGATTCATCGAATCGCTGCTGCAGTTCGCGGACCTTGTTGGGCGCAACGTTGAAGGCGCGGTTGCGCGCCAGGCGCTCGAGTGCAGACCGCCGCCGCTCCATCAGCAACCGCACGGCCTGCAGCGCGCGCAGGCTCAGCGAACGCACCGTGGCCAGCAGATCCTCGCGCGCCCCAGACACCATTTCGGCAGCGGCCGAGGGCGTGGGCGCGCGCAGGTCAGCCACAAAGTCCGCGATGGTGAAGTCCACCTCGTGTCCCACGGCGGAAATCACCGGTATCTGCGAGGCATAAATGGCGCGGGCGACAATCTCCTCGTTGAACGCCCACAGATCTTCCATCGATCCGCCGCCGCGAGCGACGATGATCACGTCGATATCGTCCCGGGCATTGAAGTATCTTACGCCGGCCGCGATTTCTTCCGCCGCCCCCGTGCCCTGAACCCGGGCAGGAAAGATGAGAATGTCGAGCGAGGCATTGCGGCGGTTGAGGATGCGCAGCATGTCCCTTATCGCCGCGCCGGTCGGAGAGGTCACGATACCGATCTTCCTGGGCAAAAGTGGAAGCCGGACCTTGTGCGCCTCATCGAACAGCCCCTCGTTGCGCAGCTTCTGCTTGAGCTGCTCGAAGGCCAACTGAAGAGAGCCCACTCCCACGGGCTCCATGTACTCGACCAGAATCTGATAGTCGCCGCGCGGCTCATAAACGCTGATCCTTCCACGGACGAGCACTTCCAGACCGTCCTCCGGACGGAATTTCAAGTAATAGTTGTTGTTTCTGAAAAACGCCGCCTTCAGCTGGGCCCGGTCATCCTTGAGGCTGAAGTACATGTGGCCGGACGAGTGGTGCTTGAAATTCGATATCTCGCCTTTGACCCACAGTACGCCGAATTTCTCCAGGGTCTGTTTGATCTCTGCGGTGATCTCGTAGACGGTATGGATTTTTCGTTCCGCGAGTTGATCCACGTCTCATGTTTATCATGAAAGGCGCAGGATTAACAATTGCCTTTGATTCTGGATTTTGGATTGTAATCCTGGATTTTGGGCCCGGGCCCTGCGCATGAGTCTCAAATCCAAAATCCCCAATCCAAAATCCAAAATAGGAGTATCGTCTTTGCAGGTTCGCCGAAGCGGGGGTATCCTGTGGCAGCCATGAGACGATACACCGAGAAGCATGCGAAAGCGGGAATCGATGCGGTTCTGCCCGCAGTCGAATGTTGGGAGAACCAGTATCCCAGATACGAGATCCGGATCAGCATCCCCGAATATACCTCAATGTGCCCCAAGACCGGGCTGCCCGACTTCGGCACCATTGAGATCGTTTACGTTCCGGCACGGTGGTGCCTGGAATTGAAATCGCTCAAAGAGTATGTGACCGCCTACCGGAATGTGGGGATCTTTTACGAAAATGCGGTCAATCGCATTCTGCGCGACCTGGTATCGGCATGCCGGCCGGTCCGAATGATCGTGCGCGGCCAATTCACACCGCGCGGCGGCATCCAGAGTACCGTCGAAGCAAGATATGAACGCCCCTCCAAAAAAAAGCACTGAGTGCTCAGTACTCGATCTTGACGGCCGTCTGTGCGCGTCCTACTCTGGCTGGTATGACGAATGCGCTGATCCATGAAACCAGCCCCTATCTGCTTCAGCACGCCCATAATCCGGTTCAGTGGTATCCCTGGTCGGAGGAGGCTCTGCAGAAAGCCAAGGAAGAGGACAAGCCGATCCTGCTCAGTATCGGCTACTCCGCCTGCCACTGGTGCCACGTGATGGAGCGCGAGTCATTCGAGAACACGGAGATCGCCGCGCGCATGAACGAACTCTTCATCAACATCAAGGTGGACCGGGAGGAGCGGCCCGATCTCGATGCCGTGTACATGAAGGCGGTCCAGATGATGACGGGCAGAGGCGGCTGGCCCATGACTGTGTTCCTGACTCCGGATCAGGTGCCGTTTTATGGCGGCACCTACTTTCCGCCGGAAGAGCGTCATGGGATACCGGGATTCCCCCGCGTTCTCCTCAGCGTCGCCCAGGCATATCGTGAGCGAAGAGCCGAGATCGGGAAAGATGCAGCCGCAATCATGCATGAATTGCAGAGCGACATCCAGCTCCCCCCCGCGACCGGAGAACTGACCCCCGATATCCTCGATAAGGCCGCATCAAGCCTGATGTCAGACTATGATCTGCAAGATGGCGGCTTCGGCACGGCTCCCAAGTTTCCTCCGGCCATGCCTCTGGATTTTCTGCTGCGCTCCTTTGCCCGCACCGGAGCCCGGCGTTTCCTGGAGGCCGTGGAGCAAACGCTTCAGAAGATGGCATCCGGCGGCATTTACGACCAGCTCGGCGGAGGTTTCCACCGCTATTCCGTCGACTCACACTGGCTGGTTCCGCACTTTGAGAAGATGCTTTACGACAATGCCTTGCTGAGCCGGATTTACCTGCATGCCTTTCTGCTCACCGGCAACCTCCTCTACCGGCGTGTCGTCGAAGAGACGCTGGGGTACGTGCTGCGCGAGATGACCTCGCCGGAAGGGGGATTTCATGCGACTCAGGACGCGGACAGCGAGGGGGAGGAAGGCAGATTCTACACCTGGGAGCGGCGCGAGGTCGAAGACCGGCTGGGAAGTGAGGATGCCGAGCTATTCTGCCGTTATTACGGAATCACCGCCGAGGGGAGTCTGGGAGGCAGGAACGTCCTCCATATTCCGCGCCCGGCCAGCCTTGTGGCCCGGCTGAACGGGATTTCTGAACCGGAGTTGTGGAATCGGGTTGAGCACGGGAAGCGTGCGCTACTTGCCATGCGCGCGGATCGAATCAGGCCGGCGCGTGATGAAAAGATCTTGGTCGCCTGGAACGGACTCATGCTGAAGAGCTTCGCGGAAGCTGCGCAGGGGCTGGACCGCGAGGATTTCCGCGCCGCGGCGGTGCGGTGCGCCGAATTCCTCCTTTCGCGTCTGGAACAAGGCGGCCGCCTCCTGCACAGCTATAAGGATGGCCAGGCGAGGATCCCCGCATTTCTGGACGACTATGCGTGCCTCGTGGACGGGCTGTTGTCGCTCTATGAATCGACTTTTGAGCCGCGCTGGCTGCAGGAGGCCACGAGACTCGCCGCCATCACGGTCGATAAGTTCCAGGACCGCGCCGGCGCGGGATTCTTCATGAGTTCGGGGGAACACGGGGATCTCATTCAGCGGCCAAAGGAATTCTACGACCATGCCCAACCCTCAGGCAATTCCGCGGCCGCCCACGCGCTGCTGCGGCTGGCAAAATTCACCCGGGACGAAAGCTGGTCCCACCCTGCCCTGTCGCTATTGAAGGCTCTGGCCGAGGTCATGGCCCGTCATCCGGCCACATTCGGCCATCTGGCCTGCGCTCTTGATTTCGCTCTGTCGGGTGCGCTCGAGATCGCCATCGCAGGCGACCCGCGCGAGGAAGCGACACGCACGCTCTTGCGCGAGGTTTTCCACCGTTACCTGCCCAATAAGATCGTGGTTTGCGGGGATGGTAGCGAGCTTTTCCTGCTCAGGGAGCACGTGCAGGTTTCGGGCCTCCCAACTGCCCGTATCTGCAGCAGCCACGTTTACCAGGCGCCGGTCACAAGCGCAGCGGAGCTCGCCTCACAATTGAAAGCCCTGATGCCGCAGTCGATTCCCTGATCTCAGCATGCCCTTGCTTTCCAGCGCACTGGACTCATGAGCGCGCCAGGTGATAGGATTTAGTACTCTGTGGCGAGGGTGTCCGACCTGATTCCAGGTGCTGGCGGCCGCGGAACGCTCCCGGGAGCGAAAACTATGGCCTGGTTCAAGAAAGAGAAACCTCCGCTTCCCGCATCCCTGAAAGATGAGGACAAGACCATCCGCACCGAAGGGCTGTTCACCAAGTGCGAAGGCTGTCGCGCCATCATCTGGAAGAAGGATCTGGATGCCAACGAAAGGGTCTGCCCCAAGTGTAGTTTCCATGCCAGGATTGGAGCGCAGGACCGTCTGCGTTCGCTGTTCGACGAAGGCGCCTTCGAGATCCAGGATACGAATCTCGTATCCCCGGACCCGCTGAAATTCGTCGATCTGCAGCCGTATGCACAGAGGCTCGCGGCGGCACGTTCCGCCACCAGGCTCAACGACGCCGTAATCAACGCCTCCGGCAAGCTCGGCGGCCGGCCCACGCTGATCTCTGCTATGGAGTTCGGCTTTCTCGGCGGTTCAATGGGTTCGGTCGTCGGTGAGATGCTCACGCTCGCCGTGGAGAGGGCTGCACGCGAGAGGTTGCCGATCATCATCGCATCGGCATCGGGCGGCGCCCGCATGCAGGAAAGCACCTTCTCGCTGATGCAGATGGCCAAGATCAGCGCCTCCCTGGCCCGTCTGGACGATGCGCGGATACCTTTCATATCGCTGCTGACGGATCCTACGACGGGCGGAGTTACGGCGAGCTTTGCCATGCTGGGAGATCTGATCATCGCCGAGCCCGGCGCTTTGATCGGTTTTGCCGGTCCGCGCGTCATTGAACAGACCATCCGCCAGAAGCTGCCCAAAGGTTTCCAGCGTTCCGAGTTCCTGCTGGCGCACGGCATGATCGACGCCATTGTAGACCGACGCGACCTGCGCGAGTACCTGATCAATGCCTTAAACTTCTTTCTCGCCTGAACCTTGAATTACAGTCAAGTTCTCAATCTTCTGTCACAGCGCGGCAATGAGGTGCGCGGCATTCACCTCGGCCTGCACCGCATTGCGGCCATCATGCATGCTCTCGGCAACCCGCACGAAGGATATGCGGTGCTCCATATTGCCGGCACCAACGGCAAGGGTAGCGTAGCTGCCATGTCGGAGGCCATTCTGCGAGCCGCCGGCTGGAAGACCGGTCTGTATACCTCTCCCCATCTGGAGAAGCTCGAGGAACGCATTCGGGTCTCAGGCCGAAACATCCCGGCGCGGACGTTTACCCGGCTCGCCATTCAGGTTTTCAAGACGGAAGAGGAATTGTGGTCGCGCAACGAGCTCGACATGCGTCTGACCTATTTTGAGTTCCTGACCGCCTGCGCCTTCCTTCACTTCGCCATGGAAAAAGTCGACGTGGCCGTCATTGAGGTCGGGCTCGGCGGACGGCTCGACGCCACTAACATCGTCAATCCGCAGGCCTGTATCATCACCGGGATCTCTTTCGACCATCAGAATTTGCTCGGCTCGACCCTGGCGGAAATCGCGGCCGAAAAGGCCGGAATCATCAAGGCCGGAGTACCGGTCATTTCCGGATGCCGGGTGCCGGAAGCCAAACGTGTGATTCGGGCAAAGGCACGCCGGGCGACGGCCTCGCTGATGGAAATCGACAGAGATTGTCGCGTCCACGTGGTGGGCGAGCGGGGCTCATCGGTGACTGTCGACCTGAGGACGCCCAGGCACCACTATCGGCGCCTGCCCCTGGCGCTGGCAGGGCTGCATCAGGCGCGGAATGCGGCCCTGGCCGTTGCAGGAGCCGAAGCACTCGACGCATTTCCCGTGCGCATCGCCGATGTCAAGCACGGCCTGGCAAGCACACACTGGCCCGGCAGGCTGGATGAGTACTTTGCCGGTCGCCGCACGCTGCTCGAAGGCGCCCACAATGCGGAAGGAGCGCGGGCGCTGCGCAATCACCTGCTCAGATGCGAAGACAGCGAAATCCACCTCGTCTTCGGAGTGCTGGGCGACAAGGACATCCCAACCATCGGCAGACTGCTCTTCCCCCTGGCAGAGAGCATTCATCTGACCCCCGTGGCCAACTCGCGCTCGGCCCAGCCGGCGGACATCGCCGCGGCACACTCGCGGTTTCGCTCGCGCATGCGCGCGTATGGCAATGCTCCTGCGGCGCTGCGCGCAGCCTGGGACGTTTGCCCGCGCAACGGCCTCGTCGTCGTGACGGGCTCTCTCTACCTGGTAGGGGAACTGTTGCCCCTGGTACGCTCGAGAGCAAAATAGACTCCGAAACCGGCGCACAGGGTATTCGTATGTTTCGTGGTGGATGTTATTCGAGGCTGATGAGGAAACTGCCGGTGTTGACTGTCATGCCGGAGGATACACCGATTTCGCGGACAGTGCCGCTCTTGGGTGCCCGAATGTCGTTCTGCATCTTCATGGCTTCCAGCACCAGCAGGCTTTGATCATAGGCGACCGGATCCCCTTCTTTGACCAGGACTCGAACCACTTTGCCGGGCATATCGGCGTTGAGGCGCTGCAATCCCGCCTGGCCTTCTTCGACTTCCTGCTGCGAGTTCAGGCGGCGCGCATCGGAAACCCGCAGAGTGCGGGCACCTTCGCGTCCGACCATAGAGCACTTGCCGTCGGAGAACTCGATGATGAAATCATAGACACGACCGTCCAGGATCAACGAGTAGTGGCCGTTGGGAAGGAGCGCCCAATCATGCGGGACTTCTCTCCCGTCCACGGTCACTCTCCGCGTGCCCGCGGCGGAAGTCACCTCCACCGTCACCCGATGATCGTCACCCTTGATTTCCAGTATCACGAATCCCTCTGGGAGCGGGCAATCGGATGCCCGGGATTACGCACATTCAGTCACAACTTCTCAAATGAGGCATCGGCATATGCCGCGAAGTGTTCGGCGCGCGCAAGCTTGCCTCCACCTTGTTTTGCCCCGACCGGAGGCGGCAGGCTGCCGCACTCCCGGGGTGGGTTAGTAGCGCCAACCTTGCCGCAACCGCGTGTTGCCGGCCCGGCTTGCCATCTTCCAGGCGCTCTCAAGCCGTCGCGCTGTTGACGGCTTCCCATTCATGGCGGCTTCCGCATAGGCGAGCGCTGCCGCCACCGAGGCGGCATCCGAGCTGGCACGTGCGGGCGCCGCCTTAGGTCTGCGCTGCATGAACTCTTCGATGAAATTCGTCGACAGCCTCCCGCCGATGAAATCGGGATCAGAGAGCACGGCGCCGAAAAAAGCCAGGTTTGTGTGGATGCCCAGGATGCGATACTCCCCGATCGCCCGCCGCATTCGGGCGATGGCCTGGGTCCGATCTGCTCCGAAAGCCACCAGCTTCGCAAGGAGCGGGTCGTAGTAGATCGGCACCTCCCACCCGCGGTAAACGCCGGAGTCGACCCGGATTCCTGCACCGCTGGGCTCGATCAATTCACGAATGGTGCCTGGAGAGGGGAAAAAGTTGCGCTCCGGATCCTCGGCATAGATGCGGCACTCGAGAGCCCAGCCGCGCAGGCGTATGTCCTCCTGGCGAATGCCCAGCGGCTCGCCGGCCGCTATCCGCAGTTGCTGCTCCACCAGGTCGAGGCCGGTAACCATTTCCGTCACCGGATGCTCCACCTGAAGCCGGGTATTCATCTCGAGAAAATAGAATTTCATATCCTCATCGAGAAGGAACTCCACCGTCCCTGCATTTTCATAACGCGCCGCCCGGATGACCCGCAGCGCCGCCTCGCCCATCAGCCGTCGCAGATCCTCGTTCAGTGCCGGGCTGGGAGACTCTTCGATGACCTTCTGGTGTCTGCGCTGCAGGGAACACTCCCGCTCGCCGAGGTAAACCGCATTTCCGTATCGATCGGCCAGCACCTGAATCTCCACATGGCGCGGGCGCGCGACGAATTTTTCCAGGTACAGCGAGGGATCGCCAAAAGCGTTCTGCGCTTCAGAACCGGCAGCCACAAAATCTTCAGGCATGTGCCGCTCATCCTGCACCAGGCGCATGCCTTTTCCGCCACCCCCCTCCGCGGCCTTGAGCATAACCGGATAGCCGATCCGGTTCGCCTCTGTCAGCGCCTCGTCGAGTGACGCCAGGGCCCGGTAGGTACCGGGCACAACCGGCACGCCGGATTCCAACAGCACCGTGCGCGCCCCCGTCTTGCTTCCCATCAGGCGCATGGATTCGGCGGAGGGACCGACCAGAGGAATGCCGGCGTCGGCGCAGGCGCGCGCAAAACGCGGGTTTTCCGACAGAAAACCGTAGCCCGGATGTATGGCATCCGCCCGGCAATGCCTGGCAACCTCGATGATCCTGCGGATTGCCAGGTAGCTCTCGGCCGAAGGCGCCGGCCCGAGCAGATAAGCTTCGTCAGCGAGGCGCACATGATAGGATGCGCGATCCGCCTCTGAGTAGACCGCCACGGGGGAAATCCCCATGTCGCGGCAGGCGCGGATGATGCGGACCGCGATCTCACCCCGGTTGGCGATGAGCACCTTTTTAAACATAACCGGTCCCGAAGTCAGATTCTCTCTGTCAAAGCATTCAGAAACCGACCGGCAAGACATCAAAATGCCAGGAATACAGCACATGGATCCTTCTGGCGTCCGGGAGTTTGAACGTCTTGGCCGTCTGCCATCGATCTCCAGTTTAAAGCGGGATGTTCCCATGCTTGCGGGCTGGGTTGGAATCCCTCTTGTTTTCGAGCATACGCAAGCCCGTGATCAACTTGCGGCGCGTAACGCGCGGCTCGATGATCTCGTCAATGTAGCCGCGCCGGGCGGCGATGTAAGGCGAGGCGAACTTGGCGCGAAAGTCCTCCACCTTGCGCGCGCGAAACTCTGCCGTGTCGGGCGTCGTTTTCAGCTCGTTGCGGTAGAGGATGTTGACTGCTCCTTCCGGCCCCATCACCGCAATCTCGGCGGTGGGATAAGCATAGTTTAGGTCCGTCCGGATGTGCTTGGAAGACATGACGCAATAGGCGCCGCCGTAAGCCTTGCGCGTGATTACGGTAATCTTCGGCACGGTTGCCTCTGCAAACGCGTATAGCAGCTTTGCACCGTGTTTGATGATGCCTCCGAATTCCTGGGACGTGCCCGGCAGAAAGCCCGGCACATCTTCGAAGGTGACCAGCGGGATGTTGAACGAATCGCAGAAACGCACAAAGCGAGCACCTTTCACCGATGCTGATATGTCGAGCGTGCCGGCAAGATATGCTGGCTGATTGGCGACGATGCCGACGGCGCGGCCATCCAGGCGCGCGTATCCCACCACGATGTTCTTGGCGAAGTGTTTGTGCACCTCGAAAAAGTAGCGGTCGTCCACGACCGCCCGGATGACATCCCTGATGTCGTAAGGCTGATTGGGATCGCTCGGCACCACGGTGTTCAACTTCTCGTCCTCCCGGTCCCAAGGGTCGGCCGTGGTCCTGGCGGGCGGATCCTCCATGTTGTTCGAAGGCAGAAAGGTCAGCAGTTCGCGGATAGTAGCCAGACACTCGCGATCGTCTGCTACGGCAAAGTGGGCGACACCGCTGGTGACGTTGTGGGTAATCGCACCACCCAGCTCATCCATCGTCACCTCTTCGTGAGTCACGGTCTTGATCACGTCGGGCCCGGTGACAAACATATAGCTGGTATCCTTGACCATGAGGATGAAATCGGTGATGGCCGGCGAGTAGACAGCACCCCCGGCACAAGGGCCCATGATGGCCGAGATCTGCGGAATCACGCCGCTGGCAACCGTGTTGCGCAGAAAGATATCGGCATAGCCCGCCAGGCTCACCACCCCCTCCTGGATGCGGGCCCCGCCGGAGTCGTTCAGGCCGATGATGGGTGCGCCCATCTTCATGGCCAGGTCCATGACCTTGCAGATTTTCTCGGCATAAGCCTCACTGAGGCTGCCGCCGAAGATCGTGAAGTCCTGGGCAAAAACGTAGACGACACGACCGTCGATGCGGCCGAAGCCGGTGACGACCCCATCGCCCAGGATTTTCTGCTTCTCCATGCCGAAATCCATGCAGCGGTGCTCGACGAACCTGTCCAGTTCTTCGAAACTGCCTTCATCCAGCAGGAAGTTGATCCTTTCCCTGGCAGTCATCTTCCCGGCGTCATGCTGCCGCTTGAGCCGCTCGGGTCCTCCCGCCGCTTCGGCCCGTCGGTTCAGTTGTTCCAGTTCCTGGAGTTTCTCGGAAATGTCCATAGTTACGCCAGCCTGCAAGTGTCAGGTCATCAACTGCGCGTTAGAGGAGAATATCTTTCAAATCCCGTTTTTCTTTGGCAACCAATGAGGGATCGGTGGTCACACCGTCGATCAGACCATACTCCGCAACCTTGCGGATTTCGTCAATGTTGGCGGTATCGAGAAAAAACCTCATGGAGCCCTCCCTCACAGGTTCGCCTATTATAACAGACCTCCAACATCCGGCCTCCGGCCCGCCGGATTTCGGATTATAGAATGTTACTTGATGGCGCTTCCCCAACGCACCCCATCCAAGCCGGCCAGCCAATTTCAAAATCCAAAATCTAAAATCCAAACTCAAATGACGGGATTGCGCAGGGTGCCGATGCCTTCGACTTCCACTTCCACCACGTCCCCGGGCGCGAGTGGCCCGACGCCGGCCGGCGTGCCCGTGGCAATCAAGTCGCCCGGCAACAGCGTCATGATGCCTGCTATAAAGCGAATCAGCCGCCTGACCGGGAAAATCATCTCGCCGGTGCGGGCCTGCTGGCGAATCTCGCCATTGACGCGGCCAGTGACCATTACGTCGGCCGGATCGAGTTCCGTTTCGATCCAGGGACCGAACGGACAAAAGGTGTCGAAGCCCTTGCCGCGGGTAAATTGGACATCCTTTTTTTGCAGGTCCCGTGCACTCACATCATTCACGCACGCATAGCCGAGTACATAGCGGAGAGGGTCCTCATCCTCCGGTATGTTGCGTGCCGCTTTGCCGATGACCACGCCCAATTCGGCCTCATGATCCACACGCCTGGAGACGGCAGGAAGGACAATCGCGTCACCCGGGGAGATCACCGCACTCGGTGGCTTCAGAAAGATCATGGGGTCCTCTTCCGGCGGGGCGTTGCCCATTTCCCGGGCGTGGGCCGCATAGTTGCGGCCGATGCCGATGATCTTGCCCGGCAAACAAGGCGCCAGCAGGCGCACGTCCGCAAGCGGCAGGCTCACGCCGGTCGGGACCATTGTCCCCGGCAGATTGCCTCGGCATACTCTGACGACACTGCCTTCGATCCGGCCGCAGCCGATCTCTTCCTGATAGCTGAAGCGACAGATTCTCATCGAACCTCCACGGTTGTGGTCGCAGCCCGGCTCTCATTTTTGTGAGTGTCCACGGCAACGACGCTGTATGCGTACTTTTTCCCCGGGCGCACCTGATCATCGCGAAAGCTCAAGGTCGTCACCAGCTGTACCTGAAGGAGAATGCGCTCGGACGTGCCTTCTTCCTGGCGATAGATCTCATAACCGGCAAGATCGGCGTCGTCCGGCGGCTCCC
Organism: Terriglobia bacterium; assembly: GCA_020072565.1. Taxonomy (NCBI): domain Bacteria; kingdom Pseudomonadati; phylum Acidobacteriota; class Terriglobia; species Terriglobia bacterium. The sequence goes on along the minus strand of JAIQGI010000026.1, from coordinate 42,123 downwards.
ACAACAGCGTCACCACGCCGTTCTCCACTACGTAAGATAGGTTTGTCGGGAGTCCGGGCGGGAATACGTCGCGTGGAATAACCTGGAGCACAGCCGAGGGGAGGCTTTCAGCGTACGGGTTTTCCCGGCTTCCCACCACAGCCACCTTATAATAGTAGGGCGTGTCGAACTCAAAGTCGCGATCCTCAAACTCCGGGTTGGGCAGCGGCGCGACGTTGAGCGGAGCGGCCGGGAAGGCCTTGGGATCCTCGGAGCGATAGAGATTGTACCCTGCGACCCGCGCCGGCACCGACCCATCCGCGTTCCTAACGGGCGGCTTCCAGGTCAGCCGGATGCTGTCGCGCAAGACCGCAGACGAGAGCCCTTCGGGAGCGGCCGGGATAGAGACAGGAGCCACAAACACCTGGTTGCTCAATCCCGCAGTCTGGTTTTTCCGGTTGATAAAACGGACGGCATAGCGGATCCCCTGGGCGTAGAACGTGGCTGGATCGGCGGGAGTGGGATCCCCAAAAGTCAGGGCGCCGTCGATCAGATATCGTCCCAGTTCCTTAACGGGAACGGCAAGTATACGTTCGGCCTGCGCCAGGAATTCGGCCTCCGGGAGCGGTCCGGCATTTCCGCGATCGCTTGCCAGACGAAATATTTCGACCTGGCCGAGGGTGGTCACCTGCGAACCGTTGGTGTTCTGGGCAGGCATGGACACAGTCAGCAGAATCCTCTCGTCGTACTGGCGCGCCCTTAGATCGGTCGCAGCCCTGGGCACGAGCACCAGGGGCGGCTGGGGCTCGCTTTCCTTCGCGCAGGAACTCAGGCCGGCGAAGCAGAGCAGGAGCAGGCAGCAGGCGGCTTTAGGGCGCGGGCATCCTGTCCGCGGCACTTTGCCGCCACCGGCTGGATGCACGCGCCACAAAGAGAAGGAGGGGGTGAAACGGCTCGCAACCATTACAGGATGTACCGGCTGGTGTCCTTGTCGGCCACAATGTCGCCTAGTTTATGGCGCACATATTCTGCGTCGATCCGGACGGTTTTCGTTGTCAACTCACTCCCCTTGAAAAGGATGTTCTCCAGCAGCGCCTCCATCATAGTGTGCAGGCGGCGGGCGCCGATGTTCTCAGAACTGTCGTTCACGAGGCACGCCATGCGCGCGATTTCGCGGATGGCATCTTCTTCAAACCGGAGCTTCACTCCCTCGGTCTTCAGTAGCGCCACGTATTGCTTGATCAGGGCGTTCCTGGGTTCGGTGAGGATGCGGACGAAATCGTCCTGGGCCAGAGTCTTCATCTCCACGCGAATCGGAAAGCGCCCCTGAATTTCGGGAATGAGGTCGGACGGCTTGGACACGTGAAACGCGCCCGCAGCTATAAAAAGGATGTGATCGGTGCGGACCATGCCGTACCGGGTGTTGACACTGGTGCCCTCCACGATCGGGAGGATGTCGCGCTGCACCCCTTCGCGGCTCACGTCCGGACCATGGCCGCTCTCGCGCCCGGAGATCTTGTCGATCTCATCCAAAAAGATAATGCCGTTATCCTCGACGCGGTCGAGCGCGATCCTGGCAACCTGCTCCATGTCAACCAGCTTTTGCTCTTCCTCCTGCTCAAGGTAGTCCAGAGCCTCGTCTACCCGCATATGGCGTTTTTTGGGCTTGCCCTCCATCATGCCGGTGATCAGATCCTTCATGTTGAACTGGATCTCCTCCATGCTCGCACCTTCGAAAACTTGAAAAGCAAAGGGGCTCATGGGATGCTCCCGGACTTCCATCTCGATGACGCGTTGGTCTAACCTGCCCGCCCGCAGCTGCTTACGCAATTTCTCGCGCAGGCGCTCGACGAGATCGCGATCCTTGCTCGCGTTGCCGGACCCGCTCTCCCCGGGCATGGGCTGAAGACCGGACAAAAGGAGATCAAGGACGCGCTCTTCCGCATTGCGTTCTGCCGTCTCCGCGACTTCCGTAATGCGTTCAATTCGAACCATGTCGACGGCTGTCTCTACCAGGTCACGGATCATCGATTCGACGTCCCTGCCGACGTAGCCGACCTCGGTGTATTTCGTAGCCTCGACTTTCAGAAACGGAGAGTTGGCTAGGCGCGCGAGCCGGCGTGCGATTTCGGTCTTCCCCACGCCGGTCGGGCCGATCATGATGATGTTCTTGGGTGCGACCTCCTCCGCCATCTCCTCATCCAGCTTTTGGCGCCGGACGCGATTGCGCAGTGCGATCGCAACCGCCTTCTTGGCTTCCTGTTGCCCGACCACGTAGCGATCGAGCTCAGCAACAATCTCGCGGGGCGACATTTCGTCGAGCCCTCGGGCAGGGGTTGCATGACGTCTACGCACTTCCAGCAGATTCCTTTCCCGCACCCGGGCGGCCGATGGCCGGCAGGTTTATCCGAGCCGGTTCTAGTCGAGGTGGGGCTTCATTTGCGCCGCTTGGTGCGCCTGGCAGGTTTCAACTCCTCGACGATGACCTCTCCATTGGTAAAAATGCATATCTCGCTTGCGATCTTGACCGCCGCGAGAGCGATTTCCCTTGCGGACAGCCTGGTGTGGCGCAAGAGCGCCCGGGCAGCGGAAAGCGCGTAGCTCCCGCCTGAACCTACTGCGAGAGTGCCGTCGTCCGGCTCGATGACATCGCCGGTCCCGGAGAGCAGGTAGTTGGACTTGCCGTCCGTGGCGAGGAGGAAGGCCTCAAGATGGCGCAGAGCCCTGTCCATGCGCCATTCCTGGGCCAGTTCGACCGCGGCGCGGTTGAGATTGCCGTGAAACTGCTCGAGCTTCGCTTCCAGCCTGGAAAAGAGCGCGAATGAATCCGCCGTGGCGCCCGCAAAGCCCACGAGAATGCGGTCGTTGTAAAGTCGCCGTATTTTTCTGGCGCTTGACTTGATGACCGTGTCCCCCAGGGTGACCTGGCCGTCACCGGCAATGGCGGTCTCTTCCCCGCGCCTGACCAGCAGGATGGTGGTGCCATGAAATGTCGCATTGGACTGAGTCATGCCGGGGAGTATAGACACCGCTCCAAAGCGGTGTCAAGAAACCTCGTGCGCGTAAGAGCCGATGGTCGAAATCCCATCGCAGAGGGCGCAGAGAGCGCAGAGGCACGTTTCCCCCCGCTGTTGTCTGAGCCCTGCTCGAAAGAGGACTCTTCAACAACGGGAAGCAGCCAGGAATGGCGCGAATTTCCACGCATGTCCTTTGATCCGCTTCGTCCGCGCGGATTCGCGTTCTGACGCTTTTCATCCAAGTGCTTTTCGGGGCATCGATTCTATGATTAAATCAATTTCCTCATTCTCAGGAGCGGCCGCATGACAAAACACCTGTACTATGACGATTCCTACATGACCGAATTTGCCGCCGTCGTGCTCGAGCAGATCAACGTGGGGCAGAAGCCGGCCGTTGTTCTGGATCGGACGGCTTTTTATCCCGCATCGGGAGGTCAGCCGTGCGATACGGGGCTGCTGGGGGGCGTGCGGGTGGAAGTCGTGGAAGAGGATGCCTCGGGAAGAATCGTCCACGTGCTCGCATCGCCGCTGGCGCCGGGAGAGGTGAGCGGCACCATCGACTGGGGGCGGCGCTTCGATCACATGCAGCAGCATACGGGCCAGCACATCCTGTCTCAGGCATTCCTGCGCGTGGCACAGGCGTCCACGCTGTCCTTCCATCTCGGCCAGGAGACTTCGACCATTGATATCGACCTCGACCAGGCGGATCCCATCGTCGTGGGTTCAGCTGAAGAACTGGCTGCGCGGATCATCTTTGAGGATCGTCCGGTACGAATTCTGAATGTCAACCGCGGGGAGTTGAGCGCCCTGGGAGTCCGCAAGGAGTCTCACCGCGAAGGCGAGATCCGGGTCATTGATATCGAAGGTTTCGATCGTTCTCCGTGCGGGGGAACGCACGTGCGCCGCTGCGGGGAGATCGGGATGATCTTCATCCTGGGCAGTGAGCGCTATAAGGGAGGCACCAGAGTCGAATTTGTTTGTGGCGGCCGGGCTCTGACCGCATTCCGGAAGGATCATGAAGTCCTGAAGGAGTTGGGAAAACTGTTTTCTGCACATCCCCATGAGTTGGCGCGGCTTACAGAAAAATTCCTGCTGGAACGGTCGGCGCTCGTCCGGGAGAAGAAGCACCTGGAGGATCAAATTCTGGAAATGGAAGCTCAGGACTTGCTGAATCGTGCCGATAAGACAGGTGGAATCATATTGATACGTCGGAGCTACGGCGATCGCAAAATCGAGAGCCTGAAGGGTTTAGCTCAAAAAGCTACGGCCTCGCCGGCAACGGTGGCCATTCTGTCCGCGACCCAGGAAACCGCGCAGCTGGTGGTAGCCCGCAGCGCGGACGTCCCCGGGGACTGCGGAGCAGCCATCAAACAGGTGGCCGGCAAGCTCGGCGGCAAGGGCGGCGGGAAGCCCGAACTGGCCCAGGCAGGTGGGATCGCGGTGTCTGCCCTCGAGGAATGGTCACAGAGCCTGATCGACTACTTTCGGACATGCCGGCCATGAACGACACAGCCCGTCGCGAGGAACAGACAAAGCTCACCAGAACCAACGGCTTCCATCGGGAGGCGTCATGAACGCCCGGACGCTGAACGATCAAAGCCGGCGCAAGGTCTCATCGACCGAAGCTCCGCTCACTCTCGCCGCCGCGGCTGCACTTGCGACATCCATCCATGGGTCTCTCAATCTCGGCGAAATCCTCCGCGCCTGCCTCCATGCGCTGCAGGGGCATCTCCCGTTGGAGCGCCTGAGCCTCGTCCACCATCGAACCAACGACTCGACCGCCACGCTGTACGCCCTCGATCAGGGCGAAGGCGCACCCCTGGTCGGACCACGAGTGATCGTCCTCGAGAACTCGCGCCTGCGGCAATGCATCGTCGACCACGAGCCGCGCGTCATTGAGTTCGGCACCGGCGTCGCGCAGGATGCCATCGAGCAGCGGCACCTGCTGCAGCAGGACACCGGCACCGTCATCTATTCGCCCCTGGTGCTGAAAGACAAATTCAAAGGGGTGTTGATCCTGGCACTGCAGCGAGGAAGCCGTCTGACAGCGGTGCACATGAGCCTGCTCTCTTATACGACCGCCCATCTGGCGCTGGCGGTTGAAAACTCCGACATGCATTACCTGGAATGCCGTCGCGGCCGGCAGCTTTCGATGGTGAGCGAGATTGCCAAACAGGCCGTGATGGTTGAGGATTTAGCGGACTTCCTCGCCTCTGCTTCCACACTGATCCGGCTCAGCTTCGATTATGTGCGGGTGCAGATATGGACCGCCGGTCCGGCGCCGGATGGGCTGACGATTGCCGCACAGGCCTGCAGGCTGGGGGCTGCAGCGGAGTCTAATTTGCCGGCGATGGTTGAAGAGTGCGCGCGCCAAAACAGCATCTTGTGCAATAACAACCTCCCCGTCTCAGCGGGCCCAGAGGCCGGTTCCGAACTCGCCGTCCCGATCCGCCTGCGCGGGAAGCTGCTCGGAATCCTCTTTCTGGAGAGCAACCGGCTGGACGCTTTCCCCTCCGAGGACCTCGACACGATGGAGGCCATCGCCTCCCTCATGGCTTCGGCCTACGACAACCTGCGTGCTCTGGAGCACGCACAGGAGTCCAACGAATACATGCAGGCCATTCTCGAATCCGCCAAGCATCTGGCGGTTCTTTCCACCGACACCCTCGGCTTCGTCATGACCAGCAGCATCGGATCCGAGACTATTTTCCGGCTGTCCCAGAAACAGATTGTCGGCGAGGACATCCTCACCCTGTTCACCGATTCCCGCTTCCGCCGCGAGTTGTCCGCATACATCGCCAATCCCACGATTTCGACCCTTGAGCGTATCAAGCTCGCGCAGCAGGGCGCCGAAGTCGTTTCTTACCTCGACGTTTCGTTACAGCGCGTCTACGACCCTGCCAAAAGACCGGTAGGATTCCTCTGCATCGTCCAGGATGTAACCGAAAATGTGCTGCTGGAACGTATGCTCGAATCTCTCTCGATTACCGACGAACTGACCGGTCTTTACAACCGCCGGCAGTTCTTCGCCGCCATTACGGCCGAGATGGAGCGTTGCCATCGTTTTCAGCGCAGCATCTCCCTGTGCTTTTTCGACCTGGACCGCTTCAAGCAGTTCAACGACACTCACGGCCACCTCAGGGGAGATCAGGCGCTGAAGGAGACGGCCGAGCTGATCCTGAGCCTGGTGCGTTCCAAGGTGGATACCTGCTACCGCTACGGCGGGGACGAGTTCACGATCATAATGCCTGAAACCACCCTTGACAATGCCCGGGTCGTCGCCGAACGCATTCGTGAGAGCGTGGGGCGCCATTTCCAGCACGAGATTACGGTGAGCATCGGCATCACATCGTCCGCGGATGCTGCGGAAGCAGAGGATCTGGTCGAAAGGGCGGATCGCGCGATGTACGGCGCGAAATCGCTCGGCGGCAATTGCACAATTATCAATGATGAATGATGCTTCAGGCGGGATCGATCGCTCATCCACCAACCGTCGGGCGTCAATCACGACGGCGGGACACCGGCGATCGCGTGCCCATCACTTCCAGCTTCACCGCCTGCCAGTCGTCCCGGAAATTCGGTGAGCCCAGGTTGATCCGGTTCACCTTGAGAACCAGGTTTTCGAACACGAGGCTCGTGAGCGGAGCGAGCTTGAGATCCTCTGCACCTAACCGGATAGTCACTCCCCATAGCTCTCTGGCATCGCCCAAATCGCCCTGAATCCGCACCCCGAAGGAGGATCTGGGCCGCAAGTTCAGGGAGGCGGTCGTAAGCGGTTCCTTCGGATCACCGGTATCAATTAGGAAGCTTTGGATAACGACCGTGCGATTCTCGAGCTTCACACGGACTTGCTTGGCCGAAAGGGATTTGGCATCTTCGGCCATCGAAACGAAATTGAGCAGCGGGATGCCGGGGCCGACGATTTCCACCGTGAAGATGTAGTCGTGATCCACGAAGGCAAAATAGGCGCTTTTCTCGGGATCACGCGTCACTCCGCCTTGCGCTTGCCCGGGCAGGGTTGACTGCGTCGCCTGGCTCAGCAGAGCCAGCCACACAAGTGCCAGGAACTGCATGGATCCCTCCTGATCTCCGCCTGACCCCCCTACATGTGGGTTGAGCGCCCGAAGACAAACTCAAAAGACAAAAAAGATTCACGCCTATTTGATACCATAGTATTCATCTGCTTATCCAGCGCGCCGAAGACGCTTGGGAGTTTTATCGGATACAAGATGAAAATTATCACGCCCGTGGTCCTTGCCGCCGGTGATTCATCGAGGATGGGTTATCCCAAGGCACTCCTCCCATTGGGGGATGACACTTTCCTGACACGCATCCTGAAGACCTTGGATGCGTTAGAGCTGCCCGCCGCGCGCGTGGTCCTGGGAATTCACGAGTTCCGCATCCAGCCCTTGCTGATTTCCCGCAAAGTGCGAGTGTTGACCAATCCCAATCCTGAACGCGGCCAGGTTTCATCCCTGAGGCTGGCGTTGGAGGACCTGGATCCGGATTGTGGAGGTTGCTTGATCTGGCCTGTCGACCAGCCGCTCGTTTCGATTGAGTTGGTCCGCAACCTGATCCAACTCTTCCAGGGCTCCTCAGCTCCGCTTGCCATGCCACGCTGCGAGGGGAAAGCGGGTCATCCGGCGATCTTCGGGCCGATGCTGATCGAGGAGTTGCTGTCTGCGCCTCCCGACGGGAGCCCTAAACTCATTGTCGCCCGCCACAAGAGTCAGGCAGCATGGCTTGAGACTTCTGAAAAGGGTTCAGTCGAAGACGTCGACACTCCGGAGGACTACTTCAGATTGACGGGGGAAACGCCGGCATCAGCGCTGGCAAAAAGGGGACATTCCGATTTTCCAGTTCTCCCTTGACGACCCCTGCAGGAGAGGACTGGAAAATCGGAATGGCGCTTTACTCCCTCAGGCTTTTTCAGGCTTCGGTTCCAGTTCCTCTTTGCCGGGGACCCAGCGGAATCTCGAGGGCAACCTGAGCGACGGCAGATTCACGTGCTTGAAATGCTGAGTCATGGATCCCAGGCCGGTGTAGAGGTAGCCGAACTGGAAGAGGAACAGAAATGGAATTATGCCGTAGATGCCCAGGCTCCATGCGTAGTAGTTGACGAAACTGAAATAGAGACCGAAACCGACCTCCACCAAAGGCAGGATGCCCATGCGTCCGCGGTACTTCTTCTTCTTCCAATCCCGCGTGTTTCCTTCGACGGAAAACTTGGGCGTGCGCACGAAGGGGCTTTTTACGCCGACGGCTCCTTCAAGTACGGCCTTGGCCACTGCAACGGTCATCCCGATTCCAAGCGCCATGACACCCGGCAGATAGAGGATTCTCTTCCACCAGTCTTTGTGCAGAGCTTTCTGGCTCGAGATATAAAAACAGTTGACGCTGGCAAAGGAGAGTGCAAACAGCGGCAAGTCGACTGTCAACAAATCGAAATAGCCTTGGTTGAAGCGCACGATCAAAGCAGGGAAAAGCAGGAGCGCAAGTAACAGCATCACCGGATAACAAACATTCCCGGTGAGATGATACCAGGCCTCCAGCTTCTCCGCGGGGCTGAGATTGCTCCGCAACAGCCTTGGCAGCACTTTCTTGCCGGTTTGCATGGCTCCCTTCGCCCACCGGCACTGCTGGGCCTTGAAGGAGTTTATTTCGACCGGGAGTTCCGCCGGGGCCAGGAGATCCGGCAGGAAAACGAATTTCCAGCCTTTCATCTGGGCCCGGTAACTCAAATCAAGGTCCTCGGTCAGAGTGTCGTGCTCCCATCCGCCGGCATCCCGGATGGCCTGCCTGCGCAGGATTCCCGCTGTGCCGTTGAAGTTGAAGAAGCGGCCGCACAGATAACGGGTGTTGCTTTCCATCATGAAGTGGCCGTCCAGAAGGATCGCCTGCGCCCGGGTGAGAAATGAATATTCCCTGTTGATATGCTCCCACCGCCCCTGCACGAGGCCGACTTTCGGATCGGTGAAATAGTGAATGGTTTTCTGCAGAAAATCAGGCAGGGGCACGAAGTCGGCATCGAAGATTGCTACGAACTCACCCTTGGCGGTTTTGAGCCCGTTCTCGAGCGCGCCGGCTTTGAATCCCGAGCGGTTGTCCCGGTGAATATAGTGGATGTCGATGCCTTGCCTGTGCCACTCATCGGCGGCCTCGCGCGCGATCTTCCGGGTCTCATCCGTAGAATCGTCCAGCAGCTGGATTTCGAGCCGGTCGCGGGGGTAGTCGAAAGCGCACACCGCGTCGATCACCCGCTTCACCACATACATTTCGTTGTAAAAAGGGAGTTGGACGGTAACTTGCGGCAGCTCCTGGAAGCGCTCGAGGCAGCCTGGCACATGGTTGCGATGCCTTCGAAAGAGCCAGACCAGCATGTATCGGTGCAGGCCGTAGAAGCTGAGAATGGCCAGGATCGTAAAATACGCCCAGATGATGGCCTTGTCGAAGGAATCCATCTGGTACAGATACGAAATGTTTCCCGTCTCCTGGAACTTTTGCCATGATGAGATGTGGGACCAGAGGTACTGCATGACTTTCCTCACCCAAAGTCGGGAGTATAGGAAAGCTCCGCGCGATGGTTGTCATCAGAATGTCCAGAATTGTATTCAATTGTAATCCTGCTTCCGACTGCCGACCTCCGACGCCGGTGCTGCGCGCACAATTTCCAGGATTCAAGTCGGAGGTCTTAAGTCAGCCCTCAGTTCGCGGTGCCCCGCAGGAGGATGCGGGCCCGGTAGATCCATTCTCTGTGCTCTCTGCGGAAAAAACGGGGATTGGAGCGTGCCTGATCCAGGATGGTGTTCAGTTGTGCGCGCATCTCCCCCGCATTGCCGGTTCTCTGCAGCGCTACGGCCAGCCAATACCTTCCCTGGGGATCGGAGCCGCGGCGCTCAAGAAAAAACCTGAGAAACTCGATCGCCTTTTCCGCTCTGTCGGTGTGCAGGTATCCCTTGCCCACTTCGCGGAAAATGTCGCCCAACCCGTACTCAGGATTCAGCCGATAAGTCTCCTCGTACTCGGCCGCCGCTTTGGGCCAATCCTCCCGGCTTTCGAAGATACGTCCCATGTAGTAGTGATAGTCGGGATCCTGGAGGTCGATCGCAAGCGCCTGCTCGAAGTAGCCCCGTGCAGTTTCCAGGTGTCCACCCTGGAAGTGAAGCAAACCGAGTTGATAATGCGCGTCGGCATCACGAGGGTTGAGCGTCAGCGTTCGCAGGTGCTGCCGAAAACCGCGCAATAATGTTTTCGTCGCGACCAGTTCGCGCAGGCGCTGGAGGAACACATACAGGACGGGGAGCACCACAAAGAAGGGGAGGGCAAACAGAAAGTTGGTCAGCACAAAGAGGACGGGAAGGGTGACCAGGGACAGGATGAAGACGCCGAGGGCCAACGCCGTCGGGATGTAATCCAGCTCCTTGACGGCCCAGACCGTATAGACAACCAAGGTCAGAAAGAGCCAGAACTCGCCCGCACTGATTACCAGAAATCCCAGATCCAGAAAATAAGGCACGAGCGGTGCACCGATCAGAAACAATACCCCCCAGAGTGGGAACAAAGCAGAAAGATGCGTCCTATACTCGGCGCGCGACATGGAAAATCCCAGGCCGTCGCCGGCGAACGCATTGCTCAACACGATGATCACAGGAACATAGACCAGCGAAAGGAACAGGAGCATCTGCAACAGGTGGCTTTCCAGGAATGACTCGAGGAAGCCCGGTTGTGGATGGATATAGGGAACTACATTCAAGGTCGCGTTGTTCCGTACCAGGATAAATGCCAGAAATCCCACCGCAAGGGAGATCAGAGCGGTGATGGATGCGCGCCGCGCGCCGAGCGCTCTCAGCGAGCGGGAGCGAAAAGCGAGCGTTTTCAGAATGTCGAGTAGGAACATCATGGGCTGAGCTTGTAGCCGACACCGTAAATGGTCAGGATGTGCTTGGGATTCCGGTAATCTTCTTCGATCTTCTTTCTGAGCTTCACAATGAAGTTATCCACCGTCCGGTTGGTGGGATAGTTCAGGGTTCCCCAGACCTTGTTGAGGATTTCATCCCGCGTGACCGGCTGGTTGGCGTTTGCATGCAGGAGCTTGAAGAGCTCGACTTCGTAATGTGACAGCGAATGCTCTTTTTTGCCTCGCTGAACGGTAAAATGCTTCACATCGACGAGACTGGAGCCGACCTGGATGACATCGACATCCTTGGTGTACCCGCTGCTCCGGCGCAGCAGGGCCATCACGCGCGCCAGCAGTTCGCCGACGCTGAAGGGCTTGGTCAGGTAGTCGTCGGCACCCGCCTCCAGCCCCCTTATCTTATCGTAGTCCTGCGCCTTCGCGGTAAGCATGATGATGGGCGTGTTGATTTTCTGCCGACGGATCTGCCCGCACACCTGATAGCCGCTGAGATCGGGCAACATGAGGTCAAGGATAATGCAGTCAGGAGCCTCCCGCACCACCATTTGGAGGCCTTCCTTGCCGCTGGCCGCAATGGTCGCCTGGTAGCCTTCAAATTCGAGAATGTCCTTTAGCCCGCGGGCCATCTCCGGTTCATCTTCAACAACGAGAATTCTCTGCATTCAACTCACCTGCGCAGGTGGCTTTGGAACCTCAAATGCGCGCCGATCCACGTACATCCCTATCTGGCGGGACCCGTGATCACCTACAGTTCCGTCTTCGAACTCTTCCCTTTCAATGCCGGCAAAGGCTCCTCGCGGATCGGGATTCTCATTGTGAAGGTGCTCCCGCGGCCAACCTCGCTTTCTACTCGGATCTCACCGCCGTGCATCTCCGCAACCTGCTTGGTAAGGGAAAGCCCGATGCCGCTGCCGCGGATCCTCTTGACACTTGCGCTGCTGCCGCGGAAAAATTTCTCGAAGATCCTCTGTCGCTCCGCCTCCGGAATTCCCAGGCCCTCATCTTTGACCGCAAGGTCGACAGATCCGTTGCTCTGGCTGACGCTCACTGTGACCTGTTTGCGTTCGCCGGAATACTTCACCGCGTTGTCGAGAAGGTTGAAAAAAGCCATGCTGATGGCATTGGGATCGGCCAAGGTATCCGGGACGTTGTTGTTCACACGGGTAACCAGTTCGAAGCCCTCCTTCTGAATTTGGTATCGGAAGGCTTCCAGCTCCTTGATCACCAACTGCGCGATGTTAGTCCTCTCGAAATGCAGGCTGTGCCGTTCCCGTTCCAGGCGGGCAAAATCCAGCAGATTGGCGATCAGACGACCCATGCGGTCGCTTTCGCTGTGAATGATGCCATAGTATTCCTGCTTGACCGCGTCGCTTTTCACACGGCCGGTGACCAGGATCTCGCTGAACATGCGAATGAGCGACAGGGGCGTCTTCAGCTCGTGGCTGACGTTGCTGATGAAGTCCTCCTTGAGCTGGGTCAGCTGGCGCTCCTTTCTGCCGGCCACATATATGATGGCCAGGCTGCAGAAAATGAGAGACATGCTCAGGATGATAAGGAACAGGTTGGCACGGCGCTGGTTCCGTGCATTCCGTTCCATTTCTGTATAATTGCGCGGCACGACCTGAAGGAGCCATTTATAAAGTGTGGTCGGGAAGCGCATTTCGAAAAAGTATTTGCTCCGCGGAATCGGCTGTGAATATACGCCGTTGTTGTCGAAGTCCACGATGCTCACATAGAAGACGGCTTGGAGATCGCGCACGTACCTGTCCGCCAATGCTAGGGTCTTGTCGATGTTCATCTGGAAAAAAACGAGGTACTGTTCGCCCCGACGATCTTCTTTGAGCACGTAGGAAGCGAAGAAATAGTTATCGCTGCGTTCCTTGTGCAGGTGGTTGGTTTGGTTGGCGACCAGTTGCCTCCGGTTGAGCTCCTTATAGCTGGCACATACGGCTCCCCACGAGTTCTTGATCTCATTGGTATAGTGCGGAAACACAGGAATATCCTTGTCGAGCCGGAAAATGAAAACGTGGTCGACGTTGAAATCGCCTCTCTTGATGCTCTCGGCGGTTGTTTCCCAGGTGGATGGATCATCCACATCCACCATCTCGGAGAGGATCCCGTCGTTGGTGATGATCTTCTGCTCGATTCGATCCACGCACTGGCTCGCGAGCCTCATGTTGCTCTGCACCAGGTTGGTATCGACCAGATTCTCCTTCCCCACACCCCATTGGACATAGCTGAAGTAGCTCAACACGGCAGTCGAGACCGCGATGAGACCCATCGCAATAGCCACAGTGGTGGCGTTGTAGCGGAACGGCCTGTTCATCGGGCATCTATTCTAACACGCGCGCAGACAGAAGGGCTCCGGGCTTTTCCCCGGAAGTGATTTGATGAAGATCACTATGAACTCCAGGAGCTCCAACAGAGGATAGGGCAGGATGCTCCCGGTGCCACGGAAGTCCTAGCGGCTGGTTGGCCGATCGAGTGATTCCATCCAACTGATAGAAGTGTCGAGAATGGACATAACTTCAGGGATCTTGTTGCTGAACCGGTGGTTGGAAGCATCTACCGCAATGAAACGCTTGGGTTCGGGCGCATCGGCGAAGATGGCCCGCACGTTGTCGATCAGGTCGTACTCATCGCGAGTAGAGTGAACCATCACGATGGGCACCTTGAGCCGGACGAGATATTCCTTTGTCTCCGCGAGACGCTCATTCGGCTCTCTTTTGGAAATCCAGGCGGTGAAGTCGGTCCAACGCCATCCGAGGGCGGTCTTAAGGGGAAGTCCCAGGGCGATGATGCCGCGACATAGTGCGCTGGCTCCAGGTTGGCCCATCGCCAGCACTGCCAGCCCGGCGCCTTCGGAAACTCCGATGGAAACAAACTCTTTGGGAAACATGCTGCCCTTCGACGCTGCATCCACGACCGCCTCGTAGTCGGCTGGGATCCAATTCTCTTCCAGGTGCGCGCCGCCACCTCCGGTGAAGGAGGATACATATGTCCGGGCATTAAAACCTATAACGCGATAGCCCTGTTCCTGAAGGTGCCCGGGCACATCACCCGATATCCCCAGCCAGCCGAGGTCACCGCTCGTGACCAGCACCTGCACCGTGCGTTTGGGTGCCCCGGGCGCCGGCTCATAAATCTGAACGGATTGCGGCTTCCCGCGCAGGTTGACAGTCAGGGTGCGAGCCGCGGGCCGGGCCGCATGCAGAGTGGAGGCCAGAAGGAGCAAAGCCATTCCGGCTGAAAGAACATTACGGCACAAAAGAAATCTGGGGTGCAGGAGCTTCATCTCTTTTCTCTCTTCAATAGCTGCGTGCTGGATGGGGGCATGCATTTTCTGCGTCGGCATGCCTTTCGGTCGGAAAGATCAGGTTCTTCCAGCCTCCGGCAATTAATGCCGCCACGTTTACGATTACCTGCGGCCACATCCAGAATGCCGGATAGGCCAGATAGCGAGGCACCCACCGGGGATCGAATTTTTGCTTGAAAAGCCGGATGCCTCTGAAATTGTACCAGTGCTCGCCATGCTGAAACAGAATGTTCGCCAGCCGCTCACCCAGACGCGCCTGCCGGACCTCGCCCACTGTGGCCAAAGGCGCCATGCCGAGGTTGAAGGTTCGGAACCCCTGCCCCTTGCCCCATTCAAACAGCTGGAGAAAGAGAAGATCTATCACGCCGTTCGGGCAAACGGGCATATAGCGCATCAGATCGATGGAGAATTCCTCCTGGTTCGGGCCCATCAACACGTTGGCGAATGCCACCGCTTTTCCCGCCACATCCCTGACGATCGCACACGGAAAGCGCGAGAGATAGCTGGGGTCGAAAGAGCCGATCGAGAACTGCCTTTCCCGTGCTTTCTTGCTGCGCAGCCAGGCATCGGAAATATTTTTCAGCTCCGGGATGTAGTCCGGGACTTTGGCGGCGGGCAGGACCTCGAACGTGTATCCATCGTTGCGAAAGCGGTTTAGCACGTTGCGCATGGCTTTGCCCTTGTTTCCCTGGATATTGAACTGGTCCAGGTCCACAAACGCCTCTTCGCCCAGCTTGAAAAAGGAGTAGCCGAAATCGTGCAACACCGGCAGCCAATGCGCGGAGATCTGATAAAAGACAAGCGTCCTGTCCAGCTCCGCTGCCTTTTGGAGCATCACACCCAGGCATTTCCTTTCCGCTCCCGGCTCGAGGGTGGGGTCCGCGAGAACCACCATGTACCGTCCTACTGTGCGATACAGGCAAAAGCCCGTGTCATGCAGGAACAGAATCGACTTGTCGGCATTCGCTGCCATCAAGGCGGTCGTTCCCTTTCCCAGCCTCTGATGGAGGGTGAGGGCACGATCGATCACTTCGCTCGTCGGTGGAACGTAGCGGTGCGGGATCCTCATGATGAGGTAGAACGCGATGAGCAACCCGAAGAGGAACAGGATGCTCAGCGTGCGCAGGAAGCGGGCGGCCTCGAAGGTGTGGGAAAAATAGGAGGGGAAGCTGAACGCGCTTGCGCCCGCGAGCTGGCTTCCGTTGTAAGCCGCGAACCCGGCAGCCGCGAACACAAAGATCGCCAGGGTGATCGGAGTAAGTATCGCGATCGCTGTCCCGCCTTTGCGACTGGGCAGGGTGAAAAGCTCGGCATGCGTCCAGAGGAGAGCGGCGGTGAGCACAAAGATGATGGCCTCTTCATAGTCGAGGGCCTTAAGCAGGCTGCCCACAGCACCTCCGAGCAGAAGAGCCAGAGCCGTCCGATAGGAAAAGCGATACCCTTTCATCAGCCCGCGCGCCAGCACGAAAAGGAACAGGCCGAAGATCGCGCTGGCAACGTGAGAGGTCTCCAGGATCGCGATCGGAACGATCTGTTCGAGGGTCCGAATACGATGACCGAGGTCCGGTGTAGCCGAACTGATCAGCATCACGCCGCCGGAAAAAAGCACGATCAGGGAGACAAACCAGCGTGCTGGGCCTGCCCAGCGCACCTTGCCGTGCACGGCGCGGCGCAGAAGCAGGAGTGTCGCTGCAGACCACGGGATCACGTAGTAGATCAGGCGGTAGACGAGAAGCCCGGCCGCTGCCTTCTCGACAACCGGCCCCAATCCGGCCAGCCAGAAGACGTCCGCACTCCCCAATCCCCCGGGGATCAGACTCAGCACCCCCAGGCCCTGACCGAGGAAATAGAGCCGTCCGAGATTTTCGGCCGCCAGGTCAATCCCGGCGGCATGGAGGCTCGCTTCAAAAACGAGGAAGGCCAGCGTCCAGTCGAGTGCGCCCAGCATAAACAGCCCGGGCCAGCGCACGTCCAAATCGCGTATCCAGACCGGAAACCGCTTCCACAGTTGGAGTCTCCCGGCCAGGAGACCCGCGAGAAATGCAGTCAGAAAAACCAGCACGGCCCTGATCGCAAGGGATACCCATCCCGTTTGCGGCAAAGGCATCAGAACGAATGGGATCCAGAACAGCAGGCCGCCACCGAAGCCAACGGCAATAGAAACGATAGCCTGACGCAAGGTGTGAAAGCTGACACCGAAAGGGCGATAAAGCCAGAAGCGGATGGCAGGGCCGGCGAGCGGGCCAAGGGTCAGGAAATTACT
Source organism: Terriglobia bacterium (assembly GCA_020072565.1). Taxonomy (NCBI): domain Bacteria; kingdom Pseudomonadati; phylum Acidobacteriota; class Terriglobia; species Terriglobia bacterium. The sequence continues at coordinate 25,633 of JAIQGI010000026.1, read as the reverse complement.
CCAGGCAAAAGCCAGCGTGCCGATCCACCAACGCTCGCGCGCGCGCACCTGGGCGCCGCGCAGGCAGATGACATCATAGAGGCCCATCACTGCGAGATTGGCAATGGTGAGTCCCCAGACCCAAGTCAGCCAGGAAAGCTCGATGCGATGGAGGGCATGCTGAACCTGGCGGTAATGAATGGTGCGCAGATCCGACCACGTCACCATGAAAATCACGGCGATCACAACCAGCGGCCAGATCCAGCGCGCATTCGCAAGCAGCCAGAGCACAAGAGGGTGCCTGGCCGGTTTCGCCGGTTCCTGGTCGGCCTCCGCTAGTGGCTTGGGCACACTTGGGGAATCTTGCCGGTTTTCCAAATGCGGCCTTCTCCGAATAAAAAACCCACTCGCCCTAGGTCATGATACACCAGGAGTTACGGCACTGTCATCATAAGCCGTCACTGCAATTCAGACAGCGGGAAACAAGCCAGTCGCGGACGCCGCGGCCGGCATAGCCGGACCCAAGAAATCTCAACGCAGAATGCGCTTACGGCACAGAGGACACGAAATCGGCATTCCCTGTGCTTTGTATATCGCGGGCTGCTTTGTGCTTTCCGTTTGGAGTCTAGCGCGGCTTCGTCAGTTGGGCCGTGGTGCCATTGGATGGCTTCGTCGCAGGAGATGCACCAGCCGAAGTCTTGTCCAGGAGAGCTATATCGCCGACGCCGGAACGTTTGGCAATATCAAGGACTTGGAAGACATAGCCGTATTCGAGGTCCTTGTCCCCCCGGATGAACATGTTTTTGTTAGTGCGGCTGTTGAAGATACCATAGAGTGTCGTTTGCAGGCTCTCGAGAGTTACGGGCATCTGATTGATATGAATGTCGTGATTCAGGTCTATTTCCAGAATCACCGAGTCGGGCTTCACATCCTTCGGCTGCTGGACCACCGGTTTCGGCACCCTTACCTGCTGGTCGTATTGCTTCATGGGAGTGGCCACCATGAAAATGATCAGAAGTACGAGCAGGATATCGATGTAGGGCGTAATGTTGATATCCGACTTGTACCCCTTGTTCTCCAGCGACATTGACATAAATACCGTCTCCCCAACAAAGCGCGGACTCCGGCGGTCCGAGAGGGCAATGCATTAATACAGGCGGAAGGTGACCTCGATGTTTGCCTGAACGTCGACCGGAACGCCCCTCAGTGTTCCGGGCTTAAATTTCCACTTGGTGGCTATCGTGTTGATGGCGGACTCGTCCAGACCATAACCCAAACCCTTAATAACCACGAAGCTGTCAACGGTCCCGTCTCTCCGAATAATGGCCTGCAGGACCAGAACTCCCTCGGTTCGGGCTTTGCGTGCCTCTTCGGTATAGGCGGGACGCGGTTCGTAGATGGGTATGGGCTCAGACACGCCGTTGCCCACTACGTAGGGCCCGACACCGTTGCCGATGCCTCCGCCACGCCCTCCTCCCATGCCGCCGCCCTCGCCCGGACCATAACCGGGCCCTTTACCCGGCCCAATGCCCGAGCCGGAGCCAGTGCCGATTCCGCCGCCACTACCCGGGCCTGAAGATGGTGCGCCCGGCGGACCGGTCATGTCACCGATCGGCAGCGGCGAATCCGTTGGAAAATCTATCGGCATCTGAACGGTCGGCTTCATATCCAACGGGCTGTCTGCCGGCACCAGCGGCTTCGGTTGTCCGGGGTCGGGAGGCATGAATTGAACCCGTGCAACCTCCGGCATGCGCCCGAAGGAAGGCGGAGTTTTTTCATTTTTGCCGCCGCCGCCGCCACCACCCCCGTTGGGACCGGTCGATTCGAATGGCAGATTCATCGGTGTGTTGATGAACACCACGGGATCTTTCTCCTGAGGCGGGGGGTCAAACCTGTGGATCGCCAGAAAAACAAAGAAGCCCACGAGCGTCACATGGATCATCAGGGAGGCTATCCCTGATTCCATTCTCCGCGTGCGCAGCTCTGCCCGTACCTCGACCAATTCTTCCTGATCCGACCAAAGCGATGGGATGAAAAGGGCAGTGCGATAGTCTGTAAACAGGTCCCTGAAGAACTCTCTCCAATTGATCGGCGCAGACTTTTCGGGTTTCGCTAAGTAATCGAACAGTGAGGGTCGGGTGCGGGGAGCTTCGCGCGCTTCCCGGAACGCGCGGATTGGATGGCGCAGCAGGTTCCACAGGTCGGGAATTACGCTGGACTCAGGCTCGTCCTTTACGTAGTGGAACAGCGAGGCCTGCGTCGGCGGGCCGCCTTCGACCCATTCCCGAAACCTGCGCACGATCGATTGATTGTTTGGACTTCCTACCGGCATATCCACTGCTCCTTTTGCCCTTCAGTCTGCCGGAATGCCTTCGCGTCCGGCATTTTTCCGTAACCCGCCGGACAACTCAACCCGCCAGGGTCTGACGAACACATACCCTAACTAGTATGACGCCAAAACAATCAAAAAGTATCATGTTTCAACCTAATAAAAGTATTTCGCCTCTCCGCCAGGTGGGGCCGCCGGTCATCTCGATGCTCCAGGGACGGCCTGTGACCGGTCCAAGACTCGCAGTCGCTAATATATACGAGTAACCAGCAGGAGGTGTTGCGATTGTTTGCAATCTAATGCTTTCCCCTGCGGATTGCCCGATCTCGCGGTACATCCGGATCCACATTTGCTGTAAGAAGTTCAAAAGACAAGATATGCTGGATCCGAGGCTGAGATCGAAGAGCGGCGGGAAGGATCGAGCTCGGCTTGCCCACCCTTCCAAAAGGGTAGTTTCAGCCGTCATCGACAGAAGTACCCCCAAAAACCCGAACCAAACCCTTACGCTCACGAAACAGAAGAATAGCATCCTCTGGTTCCAGCCGTCCAGAATCAATATCGGGCGGCTGCGAATCAGACATTAGCGAAGTCATCCGCCTCGATGGCGCGCTGCGTCTGACGGTCCAATATGCGGATCAGGCGGCCTTCAGATCTGAAGTGCAGTTCGGGCAGCGGATTGCCTTGATCGGAATCGTCGAGAGGCAATAGCTGCACTCCTTGGTAGCAACCGGCGCAGGTGCAGGCTCCTTTTTCAGACGGTTGATCTGCCGAACCATCAGAAACATCACAAAGGCTACGATCAGAAAGTCCAGAACTGTGTTTAAAAATAAACCGTAGTTAATTGTGGCCGCGCCGGCTGCCTTGGCAGCCGCCATCGTGTCGTAGGGTTTCCCGGAAAGATTGAGAAACAGGCTGGAAAAGTCCACACGGCCCAGGAGAAGACCAATGGGGGGCATGATCACATCATTGACGAACGAAGTGATGATCTTGCCGAATGCCACGCCCATGATGATGCCGACGGCCATGTCGAGGACGTTCCCCTTCATCGCAAATTCTTTGAATTCCTTGAACATTTTCGTGTGCCTCCGGTTGGGGGATTGGAAGCCTTGGGGCATGGACGTCTTGCCCATCGTCAGGTGATGAATTTGAGTCCGTGCCCCGCCTTGTTTCGCGCTGTCATCGCATCTGCCGGGAAGTCTCCTGTATCCTGGCGTTCATCCTGTCCGCACGTCGGGCGCTCGGTACGTGGGACTTGATGCGCATGCTGTAGAATGAGCGATATATAAACACCAGCGCGATCAGAAAGAAAATCCCGGCTAGAATCCTGGTGATTGCCGGCCCGATCCCGAAAGTCATTTCGACCGCCAGTTCGACGGCCAGCAAACCGAAGAGGGTGGTGAACTTAATAACCGGGTTCATCGCAACCGATGATGTGTCCTTAAAGGGATCGCCCACTGTGTCGCCCACCACCGTCGCGGCGTGCAGTGCCGTCCCTCTCTCACCGAGGATGACCTCAACGATTTTTTTGGCATTATCCCAGGCGCCACCGGCATTCGCCATAAAAATCGCCTGGAAAAGCCCGAACAGCGCAATCGAGATCAAATAACCGATGAAGAAAAAAGGCTCGAAAAAGGCGAAGGCAAGTGTGGAGAAGAAAACCGCGAGGAAGATGTTGATCATCCCGCGCTGTGCGTACTGGGTGCAGATCTCGACCACTTTCTTGCTGTCGTGCACGGAGGCTTTGTCCACCCCCTCCAGACGGATATTGGCTTTGATGAATTCGACGGCACGATATGCGCCCGTCGTGACGGCCTGAGTGGAGGATCCCGTGAACCAGTAGATCATGGCGCCGCCCATGATGAGTCCGAGCAGAAACAGAGGATGCAGCAGTGAGAGTTTTTCAAGATTATGCGTCAGGTGATCCGTCAGCATCAGGACGGTCGAAAAGATCATGGTCGTCGCACCGACCACCGCAGTTCCGATCAGAACCGGCTTGGCGGTAGCCTTGAACGTGTTCCCGGCGCCGTCGTTTTCCTCCAGCAGGTGTTTGGACACCTCAAAGTTGACCTCAAAACCGAAATCCCTCCTGATCTCCTCCTCGATGCCGGGAAGCTGCTCGATCACCGAGAGCTCGTAGACCGATTGGGCGTTGTCGGTAACCGGTCCGTAGGAGTCTACCGCGATCGTCACCGGCCCCATGCCGAGAAACCCGAAAGCTACCAGACCGAACGCAAATACCGGAGCGGCGATCATCAGAGAGCTCAGACCCAGCGTGCTTATGAAGTAGGCAAAACCCATGAGCGTCACGATGGCAAGCCCCAGCCAGTAGGCGCTGAAGTTGCCCGCCACCAGCCCGGAGAGAATGTTCAACGATGCTCCTCCTTCTTCTGCCGAGGTGACGACTTCACGGACATGTCTGGAATGTGTCGACGTGAACACCTTGACCAGTTCGGGAATGATCGCTCCTGCCAGTGTGCCGCAGGTGATGACGGACGAGAGTTTCCACCAGAGCGTGCCATTGCCGAGGTCCGCGACAAGTACAAAGGAGACCAGATAAGTCAGCGCCACCGAGACACCCGAGGTGAGCCACACGAGTGAGGAAAGCGGCGACTCGAAATTCATCCTGTCGGCGTCGAGGTAACGGCTTCGTGCGACCGCTTGATTCAGAAGGTAGGAAAGTCCACTGGCGACTATCATCATGATGCGCATGACGAAAATCCATACCAGCAGCTTGACTTGGATTATTTCCTGGGGCACCGCGAGGAGAATGAATGCGATCAGGGCAACACCGGTAACACCGTAGGTCTCGAAACCATCCGCAGTAGGCCCCACCGAATCGCCCGCATTATCTCCGGTGCAGTCGGCAATCACGCCGGGATTCCGCGCATCATCTTCTTTGATATTGAAGACGATCTTCATCAGATCCGAGCCTATGTCTGCGATCTTGGTGAAGATCCCCCCGGCGATGCGCAGCGCGGCAGCCCCCAACGATTCGCCGATGGCAAAGCCGATGAAACATGGCCCGGCATAGTCGCCGGGGATGAAAAGCAGGATGCAGAGCATCATAAAAAGCTCGACACTGATCAGCAACATGCCGATGCTCATGCCCGCCTTGAGTGGGATCGTAAACAGCGGGAAGGCTTTTCCCCGGAGACTGGCAAAGGCGGTGCGCGAGTTGGCAAACGTGTTGATGCGGATGCCGAACCAGGCCACTCCATAGCTCCCACCGATCCCGATAAGACTGAAGATCACGATGACGAGAACCTTGACAGCACTGAAGTGCTGGAGGAAGCCAAAATACAGGATCATGATGAGACCGATGAGAGCTTCCAGAACGAGGATAAACTTACCCTGCGTAATAAGATATGTCTTGCAGGTTTCGTAAATCAGCTCCGAAATGTCCCGCATGGACTGGTGGACCGGAAGGCTCTTGAGCTGTCGAAAGATCACCAGCCCGAAGAGAAGCCCCAGGAGGCACATCAGGAGCCCTGCTTTCAACATAGTCCTGGCATTGATACCCCAAAAGTCGACCCGGCTCAGATCCGGGAGCATCAGACTCGCCTCCCCGGTCCCATGCGTGGCGGCCACCGCTTGATCCGGCGAAAATCCCTGCGCGAAGGTGACCGGGCGGCTTATCGCCGCGCAGAGAAAAACCGCCGCAATGAAAACACACATGCGGCGCAGCCGGTGCATGCCTGTCAGGCCCGGCACGAAGCGTGGCAAATTCGACATCTGCTTTCCCCTCCCGTGATCAATCAGCAACCCTCCACTACCGCTCAGATGAACGAAAGACACCGGCAGCTGCAACCTGCTCATCAAGATCATGCCAGTTGTAGTTGGGGACTCGTTCTCGGGAGGGTCAGAAAGCCCTACTCGGCTTCTCATGCCGTGGATTTCCTCGAATCATCGTCCTTCCTGCATTTAAAGCGCAATCATTATACCCGACTCGTCGCCGAATGCCGGAGGAAATGCCGCATTTTTTGAGCGCTTGATGCCAATCTCTAGCTGGAAAAAACCAATCTGCAAATGAAGACGGCTGCAAACAGGCTGACGATGTCGGCAAACAGGCCAGCAACCACTGCATGGCGGGCCTTCTTGATGCCCACGGCGCCGAAATAGACGGCCAGCACATAAAAGGTCGTTTCCGTGCTGGCATAAGCAGTCGCAGCAAGCCGGGCGATGAAAGAGTCCGGCCCATGCGTCTTGAGCAACTCCGTCACAATTCCATAGGACCCGCTCCCGGACAGGGGCCTCATGATTGCCAGCGGCAGAATTTCCGCGGGAAGACCAACCCCGCGCAGCAGCGGGTCCAGCCACCGGGCAAGGATATCAATTGCACCTGCACCCCGCAGCATTCCCACGGCAACCAGGATCGCGACCAAATACGGGATTATACGTATGCCCACCTGAAAGCCCTCCTTGGCGCCCTCCACGAAGCACTCATAAACCTTGACCTTCCGGAATGCACCGTAGACAGGTATGAACAGGAGAAAGGCGGGGATAGCCCAAATCGAAATGAGTGAGATCACACGCGCGGTCATGATCGCTCCTCTCCTTGGGTGGCCCGAGCCACCGAAAAGAACTTGATTCGTTCCAGGAGCTTCGCAACCGTCACGCCGGCTACCGCCGCGAGCAACGTGGCAGCGAGAGAAGTTCCGATGATGGCGGTCGGATCTTTCGATCCTGCAGAAGCCATCAGGCTGATCATCGACGCCGGGATCAGTTGCACGCCGGCGGTGTTGATTGTGAGAAACAGACACATGGAATTCGTCGCCACTCCCGGGAAGCGGTTGAGTTTCTCCAGATCTTCCATCGCCTTCAGGCCGAGCGGAGTGGCGGCATTGCTGAGACCCAGCATGTTGGCAGCAATGTTCATCAGCATGCTCCCCATGGCCGGGTGGTCGGGAGGCACCTCGGGAAAAATGCGGCGCATTACCGGCGCGATTCCGCGAGCCAGGAGTGACATCAACCCAGATTCCTCAGCGATCTTCATGATGCCGAGCCACAGGGCCATTACCCCGACGAGTCCGAGCGCAATAGTTACTGAATTGCCCGCGGCGTCAATTGCCGCCTTGGTCACGTTTTCGATTTTGCCGTTGATTCCCCCCAGGAGTACGGCAACAATAATCAAGCCAAGCCAAATATAATTGAGCATGATTCAGCCTCAACTCTTATGGATTTCGGAACTTGGATTTCGAATTTTGGATTGGGAAACGGGATTCGGCCTCCGATCTCAATGGCATTGATCCAAAGTCCGATATCCGCAAGCCAAAATCGAGAACCTATTATATTCCTGGTCTCCTTTTCTTTATGGATATTCCAGTCATTCATCCCAAGGCCCTGAAGCCGCGTGACACGGTCGCGATTATTGCCCCTGCGGGACCGATCGATCAGCGAGATGATTTTTTTCGAGGTGTGGCTACGTTGGAGCGCATGGGCTTCCGCGTCCGCTTCGATGATCGCATTTTCCACTCCACGCGCTATCTCGCGGGACCGGACGAAGAACGCGCCGAAGAAGTAATGCGTGCCTTCGAGGATTCTGATATCCAGGCGATCGTTTCGCTCCGAGGCGGATTCGGCTGCTCCCGCCTGATTCCGCTAATCAAACCGGGGCGGATGCGGAATCACTGCAAGATATTCATGGGCTTCAGCGACTTGACAACGCTGCATCTATATTTCCGCCGGCGGTTTGGATGGCTGACATTCCATGGCCCCATGGCAACCTCGCCGGCACTCGGAAACGCCAAGCCCGAGCAGGAACAGCATTTGCTGAAGCTATGGACGGATCCCTCCTACCTTCCTTCATTAGCCTTCGCGGAACTCCAGACTTGGGTTTCAGGATCGGCCGAAGGAGAACTGGTCGGCGGCTGCCTTTCCTTAATCGTTGCCAGCCTCCGAACCCCTTACGAAATCGCAACGGAAGGGAAAATCCTTTTCCTTGAAGATCTTGGCGAGCCTCCCTACCGCATCGACCGCATGCTCACCCAGCTCCGGTTGGCACGAAAACTGGACCACATCGCCGGTATTTTGCTTGGCAATTTCCTGGATGCTGATCCCCCCGACCAGGGAGGCACTGCGGACGAGGCCCTGCGGGACGTCCTCGGCAGGCTGGAAGTTCCTGTCTTAGCTCATTTTCCATCTGGACACGGCAGCGACAATTGGGCGCTCCCGTTGGGGACTCGAGTCCGCATCGACGCGGGTGGGGGCCGAGTGGAGTTTCTGGAGCACGCTGTCGTTGCTGGCCGTTGAACGCTGAAACTCGCGCTACTTAATCTGCATGAGATTTGGGTATATAATTTGGCCTTGGGGTTGTATGGATTGGATGATCAATAACTAACTTTGTCGTAGCTAACAGAATTGAGCTTTACACCTCTGCGAATAATTGTTAGACTCCTGGCGTTTTAGGATTCCCCGTGCCCTGCGCGACGCCTTTATCGCAGCTCGACTACTGATTAGCTTTTGAATTTGGATTATGACTGGTTCACCACTGACGTTACGTGTTTCACTCTCACAGCTTCAGAGGGCTGTTGCGAAGCTCTATTCACAGCTGCAGCAGCGCTTTGAAGGAAACACTCTCGTCAGCAGGATTTGGGCATCGATGGATCACGACCTTCAGGCGCAGGTCGCAAGCCTGAAGAAGCTCCCTCCTTCATTCTGGCAATCGTTGAAGAAACAGGAGAAAGAGCTGACACATGCTGCAGGATCGGTTTTGCCCCAGAGTGCGGAAAGGCCGGCGGGTCATCTCCCATCATGCCTGGCACAGGCGCTCGACACTGAGGAACCGATCATCCTCAAGGTCTATGCTCCGCTTATCCGCCGCCTGCGCATCGATTGGACGAATCTGGCACTGGATTTCTATGTGGTGGTAAAGGCGCATATTGCGCGGCTTGCGGAGTCGATCCAGCTTTACTCTGGAGATCCGGCTCTGGGCCTGCGGTGCGCGGTTCTCCTGCAAAACTTCGAAAAGGAAGTCCAGGAGCAGGCAGTAATCGAAGCAGCTCCGGCAAGATCACGCTCCAAAAAGGCAGCTTCCGCCAGGCACATCGGTAAGGCAGCCGCTCGTAAGCGCGTGCAGATTTCGGCTAAGAAAAAACCGACGCGTTCGCTCGACAAGATGGCGAAACGCGCCAAACCCATAGTCGCAAAGATCAAACTGTCACGAAGACGTGCCCAGCGCTGACGGCAAGCGCATCTCCGATTCCTCCAGTGATTGCTTTTTCGCCTGAAAAATCTCATACTTAGAAAGAAGCCCTATCTTGGGTGCTTTCGGAAGTTATTGAATTTAGGAGGCTTACTTCATTGCCTAAGGATCCTACCCCTGTCTGGCCGAATCCGGAGGAACTGCGACGAGACATGGAGGAGTTCTTTTCCCGCAAATATGGAGACCGCGTACAGCTGGGCATGATGACCGCCCACCCTGATCAAGCCAGAACGGCGGACGAAGGAACGGAAACTGTCGAGGCTCCTCTGGACCTGCATTTCGAATATCTGCCGCGCGACATCAAGAGCTATCTCGATCGTTTTGTCATTAAGCAGGACGGCGCAAAAAAAGTCTTGGCCACGGCGATCTGTGACCATTACAACCACATAAAGCAATGTTCGAGCAGCGGTCACTGCAAAGAATATTCCAAGCAGAACATCATCATGCTGGGGCCGACCGGCGTCGGCAAGACCTACTTGGTACGCACCATCGCGGATCTGATCGGAGTCCCTTTCGTCAAGGCCGACGCCACCAAATTCTCGGAAACCGGGTATGTGGGTGGGGACGTTGAGGATCTCGTGCGCGAGCTGGTTCAGAAAGCGGACGGCAACATACGGCTCGCAGAGTACGGAATCATCTACCTGGACGAGATCGACAAGATCGCAACGCCAAGCAACATTCTGGGGCGCGACGTAAGTGGCGGCGGGGTGCAGCGCGGTTTGCTGAAGCTGATGGAAGAAACCGAAGTCAGCTTGCGCACTCCGTTCGACCTGACCTCGCAATTGCAGGCAGCGATGGAGTTTCAGTCAAAAGGGAAGGTCGCCCGCCCGGTCATCAATACCCGGCATATCCTCTTTATCGTGAGTGGAGCCTTCAGCGGTCTGATTCCGATCATCCGCAAGCGCGTGGGGGCGCAGCGGATTGGATTCCGGAGCGGATTCGCTTCATCGCTCAAGGATGAGGACTGTCTGTCATATGTCAAGAGCACCGATTTTATCGAATACGGATTTGAATCCGAATTCATCGGTCGCCTGCCTGTGGTTGTGGGATGCCAGGAGCTGGGAGTCGAGGACCTGTTTCAGATTCTGAAACACTCGGAGGGATCGATCATCCGTCAGTATGTCCAGGCATTCGAGGCCTACGGGATCGAGATCGTCTTTACAGACGAGGGACTGCATCGGCTGGCCGAAAAAGCTTATCTGGAACAGACTGGGGCACGCAGTCTGGTCAGCGTCTGCGAGCGGACTTTCCGGGAGTTCAAGTACCACCTTCCCCATTCCACGGTGCGCAGACTCGAAGTGACTGCGGAACTCGTGGACTCGCCTTTGCAGGTGCTGGAGCAGATCCGGCAGGTCTCCGCGCAGGAGGAACAGGATTACCTGAAGCGCAGGATTGAGAAGATCGCCGAACAGTGGTCCGAGCGGAACGGAATCGAAATTCACCTGCAACCGGAGGCAGTACAACTGTTGGCCCAAAAGGCTGTCGACTGCGGAAGGAAGATGGAGGAGATTTTCGAGGAAACCTTCAAGAACTACGAACACGGATTGAACCTGATCCGGAAGACGAGGGGCATCAGTCACTTTGAGATCACCGCAGAGGTGATTCAGGATCCCTCGGCCACGTTGGACAGCTGGATTCGAGCTTACTATATAAGGCAGCCAAACTAGCCTGGACTGTTCTTCGAAGATAATAGAATGAGATCAACCCTGATTCAGAACCGCGTCCGTCCGCGTCCCGTTTTGTAGACGGAGAGGGAGTCATCATGAAGGTGATCAAAATCGCGCAGGTGCCGCCGCCCGCGGTCTCCATGACGGCAACCGTGAAAGAAGCGGTTCCGATCATGGGAAGCGAGCAGGGCTGCGCGCTGGCGGTGATGGATGGAGATCGCCTGGCCGGTACGCTCTCCAAGGATGACCTGATCAAGCGAGTGGTGGCGGAAGGCCTGGATCCGGACACCACCAAGGTCGGCGAGGTGATGAGATCTCCTGCAGAGACGATCTCGGTCGACATGGAAGCGGCCGAGGCATTGAAACTGATGTTCAGCCATCGCCGCTGTTTCTATCCGGTCGTCGATCAGCAGGGAATCCTCAAGGGCTGGCTGGCCCTGTGCCACCTTTTTCAAAACCACGTCGAGGACCTCGGACGTGAGCTGGATGCGCTCGAGGCCTACCTTTCAGCCGACGGACCCGGCGGCTGATCGCTGGGGCGGGCTCGCAATAAACGCTGCGGGCATTCGAAAAACCTTTGCGACCTGGCGGCGCAGGCGCGTAGAGTAGCACCGGATCGTGATGCACTGCGTGTCGGGATCACCCTGGCATTGCCTCTGAGCCGGACCGCAGCAGACATCATCCGCAAGCAGTGACATCGCAGCTATTAAGCAGTGGCGCGGAGCGCCAACATAGGGTGGCCCCGTCCGGAAGGGCCGGGAAACGGGATAAATCCGCCATCACCATCTTATTTGCAGGATTCTGCGGGTGTTTCCAGCGGGTTCGCGATTTAGCCGGTACGCGGGGAGATCATGATCATGGCAAAGAAAAAAACGGCAATTATTGAGGTGAAAAAGGAATGGTGCAAAGGCTGCGCCATCTGCGTGGACGCCTGCCAGAAGAAGGTTCTGGTGATGAAAGGGGTTTATCCTGAAGTGGTCCTCATCGAAGAATGCACTCTATGCGGAATGTGCGAAGTCTTGTGCCCCGACTTCGCGATCGCGGTGAACGAGGCCAAGGTACTGGTTGCACAGTAGTCCGGGCACCCGGCGTGAAAGGAAAAGCTCAAATGCAATCCAACAAGGAAGCGGCCGCAGATCGGCGCAATATCCAGGTCATCAGCGGCAACGAGGCTTGTGCTGAAGGGGCTTTGGCGGCTGGGCTGCGCTTTTTCGCGGGCTATCCCATCACCCCCTCCTCTGAAATAGCCGAGATCCTCTCGGAGCGCCTCCCCGAAGAAGGCGGAACTTTCATCCAGATGGAGGACGAGATCGCCGCCATGGGGGCGATCATCGGCGCATCCCTGGCGGGCTCTAAGTCTATGACCGCCACCAGCGGGCCAGGGTTTTCCTTGAAGCAGGAGAACATCGGCTACGCAGCCATGGCGGAAGTGCCCTGTGTGATCGTCAATGTTCAGCGCGGTGGGCCGAGCACCGGTCTCCCTACCTTGCCTGCCCAGGGTGACGTCATGCAGGCACGCTGGGGAACGCATGGCGACCATCCCGTCATTGTGCTGACGCCTAACAGTGTGAGAGAGACGTTCGAACTCACCATCCGGGCCTTCAATCTCTCGGAGCGCTACCGGGTTCCCGTCATCCTGCTGCTGGACGAGATCATCGGGCACGTGAACGAAAGGGTGGTGCTCCCGGAGCCTGGTGAATACGAAGTCTATCGCCGGTCAAAGCCCGAGGTGCCCCCGGAGAAGTTTCTGCCCTATGAGCACACCGAATCGGATGTCCCGCCGATGGTGAGTTTCGGGGAAGGCTATCGTTATCACGTCACGGGCCTGTCGCATGATCAGACCGGATTTCCGACCAACAATCCCGTCGAGATCGACCGGCTGGTCCGACGCTTGAACCGCAAGATTGAAAACCATAGTCATGAAATCATCGAGGTAAAGGAGGACTGCCTCGAGGATGCCGAGATTGGCGTTTTCGCCTATGGCTCCACTTCGCGCTCGGCGCGCCAGGCGGTAATGATGGCGCGGCAAAGGGGCATAAAAGCGGGACTGCTGCGGCCCCTGGTGATCTGGCCTTTCCCGGAGGAGCAGGTTCGCGCCATGGCGGAACGGGTGCGCCGGATTATTGTCCCGGAACTGAACCTGGGCCAGCTCGCTCACGAGGTGGAATGGGCCAGTTGCCGCAAGATTCCGATCGTGAAAATCAACCGCGTTGACGGCGAGCCCATCAGCCCTCAGCAAATACTGGACAGGATAGTGGAAGCCTCCAGCTAGTCCGCTTCGACGAAGCGAAGGAGCATATGATGTTCGATTATGCCAAATATCTCAGGCTCGACAAATTTCCTCTGATCTGGTGCCCGGGCTGCGGAGACGGGATTGTGTTGAAATCCCTGCTGCGCGCCATCGATCACATCGGCTTGAAAAAGGACGAAATCACCATGGTGTCCGGCATCGGCTGTTCCAGCCGCCTCCCGGGCTACGTGGATTTCAACACCCTTCATACCACCCACGGCCGCGCCATTGCTTTCGCGACCGGGGTGAAACTCGCCAGGCCGGAGATGAACGTCATCGTCATCACCGGGGACGGCGATGCCACCGCCATCGGCGGCAACCATTACATCCATGCGGCCCGGCGCAATATCGACCTGACCGTTATCCTCTTCAACAATCACATCTATGGCATGACCGGGGGCCAGGTCTCGCCGACGACGCCCGTCGGCAAACGTGCCAGCACAGCCCCCTTCGGCAATATCGAGCCTCCCTTCAACATCAGCGGTCTGGCTCAAGCCGCCGGCGCAAGTTTCGTCGCCCGAAGCACGGTCCAGTCGGCGCTGCGCCTCGAAAAGCTGATCGAGCGCGCTATCCGGAAAAAGGGCTTTTCGCTGGTCGAGGTTTATACGCCCTGCCCCACGGCGTACGGCCGGCGCAACAGGCTGGGCGCGGGTGCAGACATGCTCCGGGAATTGGGCGAGAGCAGCGTCCCTGTCGAAAAGGCCGCTACCATGTCACCGGAGGAGCTCGAGGGCAAGATCGTTACCGGAGTGTTCGTCGACGTCGACAAACCGGAATATACGCAGGAGTATGCCAGGCTGCAGCAACGCTTGAGCAAAAGCGCCTCAGGAAGTTAATCCGGCAAGGAGGGTCCAATGAGTTTTCGCTACGACATTCGCCTCAGCGGTGAAGGCGGGCAAGGACTGGTGCTGGCAGGCCGGATTCTGGCTGAAGCGGCCGCGATTTACGACGAAAAAAACGCGACACAGAGCCAGTCCTACGGCCCCGAAGCCAGGGGAGGAGCCAGCCGCTCCGAAATTATCATCTCTGATGAAGACATCGACTATCCCAAGGCCACGAGCCTTGATCTGCTGCTGGCTCTCACGCAGGAGTCCTGCAACAAGTACGCCAAGGACCTGAAAGACAGCGGTATTCTGTTGGTCGATTCCGGCGCAGTGACCCGCGTGCCGGAGGGAAGGTACAGGATCTACAGGGTTCCCATCACGGAGATCGCCCGCAGCCAGTTGGGAAAGGCAGTCGTGGCCAACATCGTGGCCCTCGGCATCATTGCCCAGCTGTCCAACATCGTGTCGGTCGAGGCCCTCGAGTCGGCAGTTCTCGCCAGAGTGCCGAAGGGAACCGAGGAATTGAACTTGAAAGCTTTCCGCAGCGGAATGGAGGCGGCCACGCAACTGACCTCATAGCGGACAAACCACGATTTGTTCTCATCGGCGGTGAATGTTCTCCCGTCAGTGCGGCATGAACATTTCCAGAATTCTCTCCTTTGGCAGGCCGGTTCCCTGAAGTGCCTCGTGCCTTGCCCTTACCGCAGCTTCGTAGGTTGGCGAAGGATTCGGGTTGCGATAGAAGACGCCTGTATACAGTTTGGTACCGTAATCCTGGGCGAGATCCATGGCACGGAGCCGGTTCGCCGGATCATGCCCCAACTTCTCGAGGCTTTGCATTTTTTCCTTCTGCGCTTTGATCTGTGCCTCCACCTGCCCATAGGTGACGCAGGGCGATTGCACGTTGATGAAAGCGAAGCCGGGGAAACGGATGCCTTCCTCGATGATCGATGCCAGCGCGTCCATATCGGCAGGTGTGCCCTGGGCGATGAATCCGGCGCCGTAGCCGAGGACGTATTGCAGGGGATTGACCGGGTCTTCCAAACTGCCGAAGGCGGAAGATGCCGTCTTGAGCCCGCGTGGCGAGGTCGGCGAGAGCTGCCCTTTGGTAAGACCGTAGATCTGGTTGTCCATCACGATGTAGGTCAGATCAATGTTCCGTCGGACGGCATGGGCCACATGGCCGCCTCCAATGGAAAAGCCGTCACCGTCACCGCCCGCCACCAGCACCAGCAGTTCCGGATGTGCCAGCTTGATGCCCTGGGCGATCGGCAGGGCACGACCGTGGACGGTGTTGAATCCATACGCGGTCGTATAGCCGGGAATCCGGCTGGAACAGCCGATGCCGGAGATGAAGGCGATCTCATGAGGAGGCCTGCCGATATTGGCTAACGCACGATAGATGGCGCTGACCACACCGTAGTCCCCGCATCCAGGGCACCAGATCGGCTTGAGGTCGCTCTTGTAATCCTTGGCAACGTATTCCCGCACTGAGTCGCTTACACTCATGATGGCACTACCTTTCCTGTGTTTGGACGCGGCCCGCCGTGTCCCTCATTATCACAATGGCAATCTGTTCATCCCAATTCCGGCTCCGGCTCGTTGCTCCGCTGCCGCTGCAACGACCGCAGCATGGCTCTCAAGCGTTCCAGCACCTCTGTTGCCAGGATCGGATTCGAACCGCTCTTGGCCAGGAATTCCATCCCTTGCGGGACATCCACATACATGCGGATCAGCCGATACAGCTGTGCCTGGTGGGACTGTTCCACCACCAGGCCCATCTTCACGGAGGCGAAAAACTCCTGGAAAATCTCTTCTGAAACAGGGAACAGGAGCTTTGGTATCAGTAGTTTCACTCTCATTCCCTGTGCCCGAGCCAGGCGCAGGGCCTCGATTGCAACGCCGGCCACACTTCCCCAGGAGACCAGGGCGAGCGGCGCGTCGGCGTCCCCCTCCGAAACGAAGAGATCGCGCCGGGTTTTCAGCGGATTGAGCTTGCGGATGCGCTTCTCATTCATTTTTGCATGGATCTCGCCCTTCGCCGTCGGCGCGCCGGCCTCGTTGTGCTCGATGCCTGACGCCAGGTAGTTGCCGCCGGGCATGCCGGGACGGCTGATGGGACTGATGCCGCTCTCGGTCAAGCGGAAACGCTGATAGTGCTCAAGCTCTTTTTCCGTCGGTCGCCGGCGCTCGATGAGTTTGAACCTTGAAGTGTCAATGGGATCCACGGTTTCCTTGCGATGCCCGATTTCCTGATCTGAGAGGATGATCACCGGCGTCTGATAGTACTCGGCGATGTTGAAAGCCTCCACGGTAATCCCGAAGATATCCGCGACGCTCACCGGCGCAAGCACGGGGCGTGCACAATCCCCGTGGCCGGAAAATACCGCCTGGAACAAGTCGGCCTGCTCGCTCTTGGTGGGGATTCCGGTCGACGGGCCGCCCCGCTGTACGTTGACGCACACCAGAGGGATTTCCGCAATCGTCGCCAGACCCAGCATTTCCGTCTTCAGCGACATGCCGGGACCCGAAGTCGCCGTCAAAGCCTTTTTGCCGGCAAACGAAGCCCCGACGACAGCGCCGACTCCTGCGATCTCGTCTTCAGCCTGCACCAGCGTCCCGCCGAACTTCCAGATTTCGCGGGCCAGGAAATGCATGATCTCAGACGAGGGGGTAATGGGATAACCGCTGAAGAATTCGCATCCAGCGAAAAGGGCGGCGGCTGCGCACATATCGTTGCCGTCCGTAAGCAGCTTGGCGCCCTTCCTGTCGACAGCAGGACTCATCCGGAGCTCTTCTCCGATGGGGTGAGCCTGCGTGTATTCCATGCCGGCGGCAAAGGCGCGTTCGTTGGCTTCGAACACTTCAGATCCTTTCTTTGCCAGCTTCTTGCGCAGGCCTGCCAGAATGGACTGCGGCGCCAAGCCGAACCAGCCCGCCAGCAGGCCAAGCACGACGGTGTTCTTGGCCTTGTCGGTCCCCGCCGACTTGCGGGCCATCTCTCCGATGGGAACTGCGAACACCACCGCAGGTTTCACCCCTTCAAGGGGGATCTTATCGGGCGCAACGCCGGTCTTGCTCTCGTAGACCACGATGGTGTCGCCGCCGACAGGCAGCTCGGCACCGAATCTCAGGAAATCCTCCCAGTTGAGAGCCACGGCCACATCAAGAGTACCTCCCGGATTCAGCACCTGGCCGGTGGAAACGCGCAGGCGACAGGAGGATTCGCCACCCCGAATCTGAGGGCCGAAGCTCTTCGTCATGATCGCGTGATAGCCTTCCAGCGCGGCTGCAGTGATAAGGAACTCCCCGGCGGATACGATGCCGTCTCCTCCCGAGCCTGCCATGCCAATGATTAGATCACTTCTCATAGTCCCCTTCTTTGCAGGTTAGTTGCCGACGCCCTGCGCGCGAATGATAGAACCGGGAATGCGCAGTCTGATCGGCCTGTGCTCCGGTCCGGCATGCAATTGAAAACCGGTTATCTTACCAGAATTCGTCCCGGCACTTCCATTTGTCTTGTATGAATAAATTATTCGTTAGAATCTGTTAATCAACACCAGGGGTAAATCTGGAAAAGAGCAGGGCTGCGATGAACGGGCGCGGCATGGCCGCATCCTAAAAATCTCAGCGTACTCTCCGTTGAGACCTTGTGGTTCCGGCTTTGCCTCACCGTTTATTTCGTGCCTGGATTTGCTTCCCTGCCTGATTGGCAGGGCCCCCTTTCCCACACCTTGACATCTATCCCTGCCGCAATAAAAATAGATGTTTCGCGATGTTGTCGGCCTCCGGATGCTCGGACGGGCCATTTCCAAGAGGATCTCGTATGACCACAAAAATCGATTTTGCCAATTTGAGTCTCAAAGACGCCCTTGATCTGGCCATTCTCATCGAGGAAGAAGCAAAAGACCGGTACGCCGAATTCGTCGACCAGATGGTGCTGCACCACACGCCGGATGCAGCCGAGTTCTTTCGCACCATGATCGGCAACGAAGCCAGGCACGAAGCAGAACTGTCGGTCCGGCGGCGCTCTCTCTTCGAGAATGCGCCGCGTCTTGTGAAGCGTTCGATGCTGTGGGATGTTGAAGCTCCCGATTACGATCAGACACGGGCTTTTATGTCCGCTCGCCAAGCCATGGGCGTCGCTCTCCAGAGCGAAATCAAGGCACATGACTTCTTTGAGTCGGCACTCCCTCATATTAAGGATCCCGAGGTGCGCACGTTGTTCGAGGAACTGCGCCAGGAGGAATTGCAGCACCAGGTTATGGTACGCAGGGAACTCGAGAAGCTTCCTCCCGATTCGGGAATCGATCCTGAGGCCTTCGTAGACGAACCGACCGCCCAGTAAGCCGCCAACCTCACATACCAGCGTGGTTAGGCTCCTTCCAAACCCACGATCTCTGGACGGGACGACCTTGGACCGGAGAGTGGATTGGCCCCTTTTTCAAGGAAGGTGAGGATAATTGAGCCCGAAAGCGTTACAATAGCCCGTCCTCGGCCCGGCAGGGGGTATTCGCCGTGGGAAAGCAGCTATTATTGCGAGGATACGAGTTTTTTGGATGCACCCATCATAAGCTTCACTCGGCTCAAGGAGAATTGCAATGAAAATTAGCCTCAAAATAGATCCGGCAACAGGGCAAAAGTACATGGCGGTATCGCGGAAGGGGAAGGCCCTCCTGATGGATTGCAGGACAAACAAAGGAAGCGCGTTCACCGATCAGGAGCGGGACGAGCTTGACCTTCAGGGTCTGCTTCCACCCATCGTTTCCACAATGCAGCAACAGCTGGACAGGTGTTACGAGAACTTCGCGGCAAAAGCCGTCAACCTCGAGAAGTTCATTTACCTTTCAGGCTTGCAGGACCGGAACGAAACGCTGTTCTACCGGCTCGTGCTCGAGCACATCGATGAGATGATGCCGATCGTTTATACTCCGGTGGTAGGCGAAGCCTGCCAGAAATACTCGCACATCTACCGAAGGGCCCGCGGGCTCTACGTCAACTACAACCAGAAAGATAACATCGAAAGAATTCTCGCCAACTGCGGCATCTCGAATCCCTCCATCATCGTCGTCACCGATGGAGAGCGAATCCTGGGACTGGGCGACCAGGGGGCCGGCGGCATGGGAATACCCATCGGAAAACTGTGCCTCTACACCCTGTGTGCCGGGATCTCTCCGTACAATACCTTACCGATCACTCTGGATGTGGGAACGGATAACGAAGAGCGCTTGAATGATCCCCTCTATCTCGGACTGAGACAAAAGAGAGTGCGCGGCGACGCCTACCAGGAATTCATCGACAGGTTTGTGGCCGCCGTTCAAAAGGTCTTCCCCACCACACTTCTCCAGTGGGAGGACTTCCTCAAGGGAAATGCCATCAAGCAGCTGAAGCGTTTCCGGGACCGGCTCTGCACTTTCAACGATGACATCCAGGGCACGGCCGGCGTCGTCCTCGCCGGCCTGTTCAGCGCACTGCGCATCACCAAGCAGCGTATGCGCGACCAGCGCGTCGTTTTTGCCGGAGCGGGGGCCTCGGCCCAGGGTATCTCGGACCTGCTCGTATCGGCCATGATGGAGGACGGACTGAGCCGGGAAGAGGCCATCCATCGGATCTGGACGACGGACAGCGTCGGACTGGTGACGAAAGCCCGTACCAATCTGGAGGACTTCAAAGCTACCTACGCCAGAAGCACGGAAGAGATTGCCGGGTACAAATGCAAAGATCGTGCGAAGATCACGCTAGTTGAGGCAATCGCGAACGTCAAACCCACGATCCTGATCGGCACCTCCGGGACGCCGGGGACCTTCACTCAGGAAGTCGTTGATCACATGGCAAAGATCAATGAGCGGCCCATTGTTTTCCCGCTGTCCAACCCGACTTCCAAGGCGGAATGCACGGCAGGCGACGCCATGCGTTGGTCGGATGGACGGGCGATCGTGGCCACGGGGAGTCCCTTCGACCCGGTTGTCATTGGCGGGAAGCGCTTTCGCATCGGCCAGTGCAACAACGCCTTCATCTTCCCGGGCATCGGCCTCGGCCTTACGGCATCCCGCGCCCGGCGGACGACAGACGGCATGTTCCTGGAGGCAGCCCGGGCACTTGCCTCCAAGGTGACTTCGAAAGATCTCGACGAATCCGCAGTTTATCCCGAGCTTCCCAGGATTCGAGAATGCTCTTTAGGCGTGGCTTGTGCTACGGTTCACCGGGCAGTCAAGGAAGGCCATGCCGATGAAAGCATCCTCGAAGGGCTGCAGGAAAACCTGGATCGCGCCATGTGGTACCCCAAGTACATGCCGATTCGTTACGAGCCGTAAGCCGCCCCGCGGAACTCCTTCCGCCGGGACCACGACCGGAAAAACGCCCGGGGACAACTCCCCGGGCGTTTTTTTGCCTGCGATGTCAACAGAAATTGAGATTCAGACAGTGCGGGAAAAAGCCGGCCACGAAGAACAGGGCGTGGAATATCCTCAACCTGAAGCCTCAACGCTGAGGGCGCAGAGGCCGCAGAGGATTTTCGCTTATGCATGACTTTTCTCCGCGACCTCTGTGACCTCTGCGTTGATCTTTTGCTTTTCTTGCCTGAATGGCAAAGATCTGTAGGTAGGAAGTACAGCGCTGCATTGCCGCAGCCAACCGGTTGTGAAGAATCGATTGCCTAACCGTCAACGATCCCACGCGTGAGCTAGTCACGATCCGCCGCCGGAGTATGATAACGACGCCCCTGCCAGGTTCCGCGCTCTGCCAGGGCATTCTCTATATCGTACTGGATCTCGGCCTTGGCCTTGCCCCAGTGAGGGCCAAGCAGATGCTTCTCAGGAGCCAGGCCGAAAAGACGCTCGAGCCGGATCCCAGGATTGAGAAGCTCCAGAAATTCCACCAGCAGATCAATGTATTGCTCGTACCCCAGAAGGGGGAAAGGATCGCTCAGGAATTGCCGGGCCAGCGCCGTGTCACGCACAACGTGAAGGTGATGCACCTTGAGGAAGTCCAGGCCGACGTCGGAAACCGCCCGAGCCATGGCCAGCATCTCCGCGCGGCTCTCCCAGGGAAAGCCGAGGATCAGATGTGCGGAAAGATGGATGCCGCGCCCGCGAGTCTGCTCCAGCGCGCGCAGCCAGCAGGCGTAATCGTGGCCGCGATTGACCGAGGCAAGTGTTCTGTCGTGGATCGATTCGAGGCCATATTCCAGGGTGACGAAACGAGTGCGTGCGAGTTGTTCAAACCAGGCAATCTTGGCTTCATCCACGCAATCGGGGCGCGTGCCCACGGCAATGCCGACCACATCAGGGCAATCAAGAGCACCTTCGTACAGGGGGATCAATTGCTCCAGAGGAGCGAAGGTATTGCTGAAAGGTTGGAAATAGACAATGAACTTCTGTGCGCGATAGCGCTGTCTGAGGTAGGCAATCCCCTTCTCGACCTGGCGTGGAACCGGCTCCCGGCGGAGCGCGGTGGCAGGTCGGAAGGCTTCGTTGTTGCAGTAGGTGCAGCCGCCGATGCCGGCAGTCCCGTCGCGATTCGGGCATGAGAAACCCGCATCGACAACAATCTTGCTGACCCGGCAGCCGAATTTCTCTCTGAGGAATACACCATAGGAGTTATATCTGCTTCCCCCGGAAAATGGGCCGGGCGCTGATTGCTCCGAGCTGGATTGCATGATGGGAAATTATACCGCAAAGCAAGACAATCAATGGAGAGGGCGCAGAGAAAGGATGTAATCATGATTGGGAAGTACAAAAGAAAAAGGGCAGCACACGCTGCCCTGTTCTCCGCAAATCGAGTCTGTCCGCTGACGGCTAGATCTTGACGCGTTCGCCGTCTTTGGGGCAGACCCAATACATCCCGCCCGGCACCTGGCGATACTTGATCACCCGGGTGGCCACCATGCCGGTGCCACAGCTGGGGCAGGGTCTTTCATAGCTGGACCCCTTATCGCCCATGCTTGCGCGTGCTGTTTTCGACAGTTTCTCTGCCATTTCCTCAGCCTCCTTTCCTAGGATTCCCGCTACTGCAAAAATTGGGAATAATACGCGATTTCCGACGCAAGTCAACCCCTTTCGAACCTCATCAGGTGCAACCTCCGCACGATCGCGGCGGGTCTTCCAGAAACCCCCAATGTGCAAAGATGCGCAAAAACCCGGAGAGATGCCGGAAAAGGAGGCAAGGACCAGCGGCGGAAGAAAACGGGCTCGGCCCGCAGCCGCGCCCCCGGACAGGCAGACCGAAACGTGGAATTAGAAGTTGATGCGGGCGACAAACCGGATCATGCGCCCGCCCGGATCGTTCGTGGTCGAGAGATCACGGTAAGCATTGTTGATGCGGCCGAAGCCGGTGCTGCCGAAACTGCCGAGTTCGGTCCAGTCACTGCTCGGGTTCCCGATCATGAAGTTGATATTGTTGAAGGCGTTCAGGAACTCAGCACGAAATTCGAAGTTGGCCCGCTCGTTGAACTTGACCTTTTTGACCATGTGAATGAGCATTGCTGGATTGCGTGAAAACGGTGTCGAGCCTTGCTATTCTATATGAATTCACGACCCTGGGGGCCGGAGGAAACAGATGAGCAAAGAAAAAATCATCCTTGCGTACAGCGGGGGACTGGACACTTCCGTGATCCTGAAGTGGCTGGTCAATAAAGGATACGATGTCGTCGCCTACGTCGCCGATGTGGGGCAACAGGAGGATTTCGCCAAGATCAGGGAAAAGGCGTTGAAAACCGGCGCTTCCAGGGTGTACGTGGAAGATCTGAGGAAGGAGTTCGTCACCGGCTACATCTTCCCCGTGATCAAAGCCAATGCGCTCTACGAGGGGCGATATCTGCTGGGAACCGCCATTGCCAGGCCCTTGATCGCCAGGCGGCAGATTGAAATTGCCAACCTCGAAAACGCCTCGTGCGTCTCTCATGGCGCGACCGGCAAAGGCAATGATCAGGTGCGTTTCGAACTCTCGTATTACGCACTGAAACCGGGCGTCAAAGTCCTCGCGCCCTGGAAAGACGCCGAATTCCTGGGAGAATTCAAGGGGCGGTCCGACCTGCTGAAGTATGCCGAACTCCACGGCATTCAAGTCCAGGCAACTGAAGGAAAGCCATACAGCGAGGATGAGAACCTGTTTCACATCAGCCACGAAGCCGGCATACTTGAAGATCCCGCACTCGAACCCGCAAAAGATGTGTATTCAAAAACCGTCGATCCTGAAGACGCGCCTGATCAGCCGGCCAGGATCACGATCGAGTTCAAGGATGGAATCCCGGTCACGGTCGAGAATCCGGACGACGGGACCATGGAGACAGATCCGCTCGCCCTGTTCATGTACCTGAACAAGCTTGGGAGCAGCCACGGTATCGGCCGCGTCGACATGGTGGAAAATCGCTATGTCGGCATCAAATCGCGAGGCATCTATGAAACCCCCGGCGGCACAATCCTCCATGTGGCCCACAAGGACATCGAGGGGGTGGCGATGGACCGTGAGGTCATGCGCCTGCGTGACATGCTCACAGCCAAGCTCTCGGAACTCATTTATTACGGCTTCTGGTTCAGCCCGGAAATGGATTTCCTCATGGCTGCTATTGATAAGAGCCAGGAGGTGATCGACGGCAAGGTGCATCTGAAACTGTACAAAGGGAATGCGTTTGTGACCGGCAGGGAATCGACAAGTTCTCTGTACGATCAGGACCTGTCCAGCATGCACATCGAGGGCGGGTTCAACCAGCAGGATTCCGCGGGCTTCATCAAGATCAACGCCATACGTCTGATGGCGCACAATGCCATCATGAACAAGAAGAAACATGCCTGGGGAGTGAAATGAAACTCTGGGACAAGGGTTACCGGCTCGATCAGGAAGTGGAGCGCTACACGGTGGGGGACGACTACCTGCTCGACCAGGCGCTCGTCAAATATGACTGCATCGCGTCCATCGCCCATGCCGGCGCCCTGCGCAAAGCGGGCGTTCTTACGGAGGCAGAAAGGCAGAAGCTGGTGCGTGCGCTGCGTCGCATCCTCGAACTGGACGGGCAGGGGAAGTTCCGCATCGCTCCTGAAGATGAGGACGGATTGACTGCTATCGAAAAGCATCTCGTCCGCACTCTCGGCAGCCTGGGGAAAAAGATCCATACGGCCAGATCGCGAAACGACCAGGCGGCCACCGCGGTCAGGTTGTATTGCAGGGAGCGGCTCCTCGGCGTGCGGCGCCTGATCGACTCATGCGCGCGCGCGCTCCGGCGCAAAGCCCGAAGGCTGCGCGGAGCAAGGATGCCCGGATACACTCATGCCCGCAAGGCAATGCCCTCCTCCTTCGCCGCATGGCTGGAAGCATCTGCCGAGAGCATGAGCGACAACAGAATCATGGTCAGGGCGGCCCTCGAGCTGCTGGACCAGAACCCACTGGGGACAGGGGCAGGATACGGGATACCCGTCTTCAAAATCGACCGGCGGCAGACTGCCCGTGAGCTCGGTTTCTCCAGGCTGCAGCGAAGCCCGCTCTACGTGCAGAACAGCAGGGGCAAGTTCGAAGCGATCGTTGTGTCGGCGCTCGCCAACGTAATGTTCGACATCAACAAGATGTGCTCGGACCTGATCCTGTTTTCCATGGATGAGTTCGGCTTCGTCAGGCTCCCGCGAAACCTGTGCACCGGAAGCTCGATCATGCCACAGAAGCACAATCCCGATGTGCTCGAGATCGCGCGTGCGCAGTATCACACGGTCGTCGCCAACGAGTTCCGCATCAAGGGAATCATCGGCAATCTCATGTCCGGGTATAACCGGGACCTGCAGATGACCAAGAAACCGCTCATGGAGTCATTCGAGATCGTGGAGAATAGCCTGTCGATTGTGAGGCTGGTAATCGAGCAGCTAGAAATCGACGAGGAGAAATGCCGCCAGGCCTGCACACCTGAGATATTCGCCACCGAGGAAGCCTACCGGCTGGTTCAATCCGGGATGCCGTTCCGCGACGCCTATCGAAAGGTGGCAGAGAAATTCCACGTTATGGTGAGTCAAAATAGATCACATCGTGATTCACCTGTTTTGAAAACACGAATGAAGGCAAAAGATCAACGCAGAGCGCGCCGAGAGTGATTGAGGGCCCAGAAAATTCGGGATTGAAGCTCAAGGATCTGCTTGATCGCCACGGAATCGAATATGATCCGAGATATGTTTTTGATTGAGTGCCGCGCCTCGATCCTCCAGCCATACCCGTATCCCGGCCTTACGGCCGGGCCTACGAACTGGCGGCCCTTATAGTTGGTCTGCACCCGATTTTGGGTGCAGAGCATTCCCCAGCATTGTCCAGAGCCGGGAGTGCAATTTTTCGAGATGGTTCCTTGTTCCGTTGTTGAAGGGCGGACCG